>CAMDPJ010000021.1 GCA_945903925.1 Chryseobacterium gleum | reverse complement strand
CGATCGATGGCGAAAGTATAATAATCCATTCCTTCAATAGGATATGGCGTAAGGTCGGCTAAGGCATCTTTGGCTTTCGGACCCTGCACAGCGAACAAGCAATAGTCATCGGAAATGTTTCTCATCTCAGCACCAAAAGTGTTGTGTTTAGCAATCCAATCCCAATCTTTTTCAATGTTAGAAGCATTCACCACCAACATATATTCAATTTCAGAAACGCGGTAAACCAACAAGTCATCTACAATTCCACCTTCATTGTTGGGCAAACAAGAATATTGAATTTTACCATCTGTAAGCTTTGAAGCATCGTTTGAAGTAACAGCCTGAATTAAAGACAACGCACCTTCGCCAGTTACCAAAAACTCGCCCATGTGCGACACATCAAAAACACCTACCGCCTTACGCACTGTTTCATGCTCGGCAATTACACCTTCATAAGTAACAGGCATATTGAAACCAGCAAAAGGCACCATTTTAGCGCCCAAAGCTTCGTGTTTGTGTTTTAGTACGAGTTGTTTCATAATTGTAGGGGCGAAAAATTTTTCGCCCATTTATTTAATTAAACATTGGGCGAAAAATTTTTCGCCCCTACCAATTCATTGAAATATTTTAAATAATTTTTCTTTTCTGATTCAATAGAATATTTCTCCAAAACTGTTTGTCTCGCTTTTTGTCCGAGCTCCTTTCTCAACTGCTCCGACTCCACCAATTTAGAAATTTTCTCTACCCATTCATCCACTTCATCAGCCAAATAGCCATTCACACCATCCTGAATAATTTCAGAATTTACGCCCACTGGTGACATCAAAGTAGGAATCTCCAAAGCCATGTATTGCAAACCTTTTAAACCACATTTACCTTTGGCCCATTCATCATCAGGCAAAGGCATAATACCAATATCAATCCCACTCAATTCTTTCACCTCATCGGCATGTTTCCACGGAATACCCACCACGCCTAAACTCTCATTGCGGTAGTTGCCATCGCCAATCACTTTAATAGATACCTTATTGCCGTATTTTTCTTTGATTTTAGTAAGTACGGGAATAGCATATTCAAAATGCTTTATCGTGGTGATGCTTCCACTCCATCCTATACAAACAGCATCGTCTTTTTTAGGAAGACTCATTCTTTTGTATTCATCGGTATCGATGGTAGTTGGCACAATCACCACATTCTTGTTGTTCAATTTTGCGTAATCGGCCAAGTATTGATTACCTGCAAAAATCAAATCACTTACTTTAATGATATCGGCTGTTTTACCCGGATTTTTAAGAAACTTAAATTTCTTGTTGGCATCTGAAACATCCATAAACCAAATAGCATCATCGAAATCGAAAATCACTTTCGCTCCACTCTTGGCAAATTGTTTTTCAAAGTATGTAGAGCCTAACATAAAGGACTCTCTTTGAATAAAAACGATATCCGATTTTTTGGCTTCGCGGATGTCGGCCAACCTTTTTTTGATGCTTCTTAATAAAACACCCAACTTCTTAAAACTGTTGCCTGGCCTATAAAAAAATTGGTCGTCTTCGTGCGTAATAAGATAAGAAAACGAACACTGCCAGCCTTGAGATTCTAAAAATGAGATGTACTGCTCAAATCGAAAACGCTGACTAGGAGATCTGTTGGGACGATGAGCTGCAACAAAAAGTACTTTCTTCATGCTTATTTTTTCTCCACCCAAAAAGGAGGTAATTTTTCTGAGATTTCTATATTTTCGAATACACCCGATTTTCTAGCACCTACTACCTTTGCCCAATCGGCCATCTTTTTCAAGCCAACAGACAAGCTAGTGAAATCGCTATCTTTAATATTGAAAACTCTCTTGATTTTACTATGATCGGAGTGTGCGTGTACCACTTCATTTCTAGCTTCCAAATATCTTAATTCACCTGTAATACCCATTGCAGCCATTACTTCGGTAGCCAATTCTTTAACAGTGTATTCTTGATCGGCGCCAACATTAAACACTTCGTTGTATGCTTCTTTTACATTTACCGAATTGGCAATGTAAGGAGCAACATCACCAATATAACTGAAAGCACGCGTTTGCAAACCATCGCCAAACACGCTCAATTGCTGACCTTGCATCAATTGATTCATGAAGATACCCACCACGTTTCTGTATTTGTCGCCAATGTTTTGGTATTCTCCATAAACGTTGTGCGGACGGAAAACCACGTAGTTCAGGCCGAACATTTCGTGCGCCGTTTTCAAATCCATTTCTACAGCGAACTTAGCTACACCATAAGGATCTTCAGGCATAGGGAAAGTTTCCTCTTTCATTGGAGGCTTAGCAGCACCGTAAACAGCGATAGATGAAGTAAACACAAAACATTTCACTTTGTGTTTCACCGATTCGTTAATTAAGTTGATACTCCCAACAAGGTTATTGTTGTAGTTAAATCTTCTGATAAAGTGACTTAAACCTTCGGCAGCGTAAGCAGCCAAATGATACACATAATCAAATTTATATTCGTTAAATAATTTCTCTAATAAAACGTGGTCGTACACCGAACCATTAATAAAGATTGCTTCAGAATTAACATAATCCTCAAAACCACCACTTAAATCATCTAACACTACCACCTTGTGGTTCATGCTAATTAACTCATTTACAACGTGTGCACCTATGAAACCCGCACCTCCGGTAACCAATGAAACTGCCATAATACTTTTGTTTGGGGTAAAAATATAAATTTTGAGTAAAAACGCACTATGAATTAGGGAAAGTTATGTGTTATGCTGCTAATCTTTATTAGTCTTCTTTTTTACATCAAAACGATGGGCATACATCAAATTCAAGGTATTGAAAAGGTAGTGAAGATTGCTAGCGAATTTATTTCTACTTAAAGGCACATTGTTTTCTATAAATATCAAACCATAATAATTCTTGTCACTGCTGTAGCCTAAGGTTGCTCGCCACAAAACATTTGCTCTAAAGCCGACATATAATGTCTTTGCGCTGGCAAAAGATGTTAGGTTTATCCCAATTAGGGATTACATTTAGTGTATTGCTTAGGTAAAAACCTTTGAATTGTTGAATCCACACATCTTCAAGAAATGTGCGTCCGTTAGTTGTAACCCGTAAATCAAAGGCGCTCGTTTTTCCTTTCTCATTGAGCTGACTGTTGGTTACCGGGAAAAATAAAGTGGCTGATAAATTGAGCTATTTGTAACTTATGCCTAAACCGAAGCGATAGGGCCGGTTCACTCCATAAATCATCTTATCGCGCTTGATGCCTCCTTGCTGAGTAAGCTGATCACTTTTGGCACTTAAATAAGTTTTAATGGTAAGTTTTTCTCTGTAAGAACAAATGTAATCAGTATCGTAATTCAACTATTCTTTTTGATCGTTCTCTTGTAGTTTTTTTTCGAATTCGGAAATATTGTGAGAGAACAAAGTGAAGGGAAATGCAACAAGTAATAATCAACCTAAGCATCATACCACAGCCATATTCAGCATGTTAACCAAAGAAGAGGAAACATTTGCTGAATACTGTCGGCCCGAAAATGAACCTACCCATTGCAAACCTCTAATCACATTGGTTAAAAAAATTTCATCGGCATCCTTCATTCTATCTACATCAATAGTCTCCTCCAACACTTTACCTAGAGGCATTAAATCAAAAATCAAACTACGCATCACCCCTTCAATACAACCTTCGGTTAAAGGAGGAGTGATAATCTTATCTCCTTCAACAATGAAAATATTTGAACTTATACTTTCACTCACTCTATCAGCATCATTTAGTATAGCTACATCATCAAATCCACTTTTTTCGGCAAATATTCCTGCCAAAACATAAGGCAAAGAGTTGGTGGTTTTTAAATTCGAAAAGGGTTGTCGGCTTTTCATCACATCGCAAAACAGCCCTAACTTTAAGCCTTTTTCGTTGATTTCGTAAATCGATTTATCTAAAATATAGCCTTCAATAATGAATCCTACTTTATTTCTGTCGGGAGTATAAAATCCGCCCGCATCGCGGTAAATGGTTAATCTTAATCGGCAATCGGGAAAGTTATTTCTAACAAAATACTTCTTAATTTGAGTCTCCCAAAACTCTCTATCCATGCCAGAAACATCAAAGTTCAAAAACTCCATGGTCTTCACCAATCGCTCGTAATGACGGTCCCAAAACAAGATATTGTTGTTAGAGATTCTTAGTGTTTCAAAAAAACCATCGCCATACTTAAAACCTCTGTTGGCCGATGTGAATAGTTTTTCACTGTCTTCCACTAAAAATCCGTTATAGTTATGATAAACGTGCATTACTTTACGTTTTAGCTTTTAATTTTGTCTAAAATATTCAAATCTAATATATTCACATCAATTTTGATTCCTGTCACCCCTGCTTTTTCTGCGCATACTATATCTCTAGGTTTATCACCTATGAAATATGATTGAGACGGATCGATATTGTATTTCGCTAAAGCCCTTTCTACCATTAATGAATCGGGTTTGCGACAAAGGCATTTTTGTATATCGCTGTGGTGCGGACAATAATAAATTTCACTTATTGGAGAACCGTTTTCGGCAAACGCCTTTGCTATATGCGCATGAATTCTCTCTACATCATCTCCATTGAAACGCTTTTTATCCATTCCGCCCTGATTGGTTATTACCACAATCAAATAACCTCTCTTGCTCACTTCTTTAACTATAGGCAAGATATTATTCAGAAAACGGAATTCCTCCATTTTGTAGATGTAATCGTCTGGGTCGTAGTTGATAACACCGTCTCTATCTAAGAATACTGCTTTGTTCATTAGTGTAACATTTGATTTACTTGCATGATGAAATTATCAAGTAACATAGGTTGCAAAATAATAGGAAAGACGAAACCGAATACCGCTCCCCAAAAATGTGCATCGTGCCCGATATTATCCATGTTCTTTTTGCTCATATAATACGACAAGCCTAAAAACACAATGCCATACAACAAAGAATTCATTGGTAAAAAGAATACAAACATCTTACTTGAAGGAGCAATCAATATAAAAGTAAAAATGATAGCACTTACAGCGCCAGACGCCCCTAAGGCGTTATAATAACTGTTGTTTTTATGCTTCATTAATGAATATAAGGAACTAAAAACCATTGCTCCAAAATACAGCAACAGGTAATAAATGATTCCTTGTGTTTCGCCAAAGATGCCTTTAAACACCTTTTCAATTGATTCTCCAAAAGAATAAAACGACAACATATTGAAAGCCAAATGCCCCCAATCGGCATGCAAAAATCCATGCGTCAACATTCTATACCATTCCTTTTTATGCGCTACCTGATAAGCGTTAAACATATACTTATGCGTAAAACTAGGCTGATTAAAACCCTGCCACGAAGTAACAACAGTAATAAGTATGATTAGAACAGTAATCGACATCTACTAATCTTCGTATTCTTTAGATTTTGCTAATTTTTTTCCTTTTTTCTTTCCTTTACCGTCGTCTTCCGCTTCATCAGCAAAAACATCAACGATAGGCGTTTTGCTAATAGTTAACAATTCCCATTCAACAACAGTACCTCTCATTTTATCTTCTAACAACTCTCCTGCTTCTTTAACAGAATCGGCAGCTATTAGGAAAGTTTGAGTCACTTTTTTCTCTTTACCTGTATCTTCATCGTGAGATAAGAAAGAGATTTTACAGCTGTAAAAAGCTTCTGCTCCTTCGTTAAAAATGATATCACTTACATTTGCCTTGGCACAAGTAAGTAAATTGTATTCAGGAATGCTATCTTCTAATATCGCTTGCAATCTCGCTTCTGCTTCGGTAAACGATTCAGCGTTTAATAAATATTGTTCCGATATTTTGTAAATACTTCCGTTTTCTGCTTGTTTAAGAAAACTAATCTTCGTGCTGAACCAAGTAGCCATATAAATCTGTTTTTAAATTGAGTGGCTAAAATAGATAAATTGTTCGGGCTTTGCGAGGCGTTGTTAACCGTTGTTGAAAAAATTATAGAGACCTATTGAATGAAGAATAATTTCGACTCTTCATACTCTAATTTTTTTTTCTATTTTTGAAAAAATTAAACGCCAATGGATCTTCTGCTTAAGAACGCACTCATCATCGATCCAAATTCTCCATTTAACAACAAAAAGGCCGACATACTTATTCAAAACGGCAAGATTGCGCAAATTGGAAAAATCACTAAAAAGGGAGTGAAAACCATTGAATCAGCAAATCTTTGTGTGTCTCCAGGCTGGTTAGATGTGAATGCAAACTTTTGCGACCCAGGCAATGAACACAAAGAAACTTTATTAAACGGTGTAGCAACTGCTGCCAAAGGCGGATACACTGGCGTGGTGCTTTCTCCTTCTTCTCAACCTGTTGTTGATTCTAAATCGGGAATTGAATACCTAATCAATCAAGCCAAAAATTTCAACATAGATATTTATCCAATGGGTCACCTTTCTGCTAAAGGAAAGGGCGTTGACTTGAGCGAGATGTACGACATGACACAATCGGGAGCTATCGCCTTCTCTGATGGAAAACAAGCTATGGCCAACACCGAACTCATTAAGTTAGCTTTGCTTTACGGTAAGAAATTCAACTCTATCATAGTAGTATATTCTGAAGACCCTGCCTTGGCAGCCGACGGGTACATTCACGAAGGGAAAACGAGTGCTTTCTTAGGTTTGAAAACTCGTCCGCTCATCGCCGAAGACGTTGCTGTATCACGAAATATATCTTTATTAGAATACACAGAAGGCCGACTCCACCTCAATTCTATCTCGGGTGCAAAAGCAGTTGACTTAATAAAAGAAGCAAAAAAGAACAAACTTAATATAAGTGCCGACGTGGCTGTTTTGAACCTTGTTTTGAACGACACAGCCATGGAAAATTTCGATAGTAATTTAAAAGTTCTTCCTCCCTTGCGCGACGAAAAAGACCGCAAAGCTTTGGTTGCTGGTATTAAAAACGGAACGATAGATTTCATCACTTCTAACTACGAACCTCAGAATATTGAAGGTAAATTATGTGAGTTCGATCATGCTGAATTTGGCGCAGCCATCTTAGAAAACAGCTTTGCTGTATTAAACACTTACTTAAGCAAAGACTTAGATTTAAATACCATCATCGAAAAAATATCTGTAGCTCCGCGCAAGGCTTTCAACTTACCAATTCCTGTAATTAAGGAAGGTGAAAAAGCAAACATCACTTTCTTCGATCCAACAATAAAAGAAACGGTTGAAGCAAAAAACTTACAGGCGATTTCTAAAAACAATCCTTTTATTGGAAAGACTCTTACTGGAAAAGTATTGGGGATATTCAATAAGGGAAAGTTGATTGCTTAGCTTTCTTTTCAAGTCAACATATCGTATATTTGATTAAACAAATCCTGTTTTATGGGAATGCAAGATATACTAAAGTTAAGCGTAGCCGAGAGATTGAATCTAATTCATCAAATTTGGAATACCATCGACACGTCAACACTTGAAATTACTTCTGCTCAAAAAAAAGAATTAGACAAGCGCTTGCAAAGAGCAGAAAATGGAGAAACCTCCTTTTCTACTTGGGCCGACGTAAAAAAAAGATTGGGTTCGTAGAATGAAATACAACATTTTACTTTCCCAAGAAGCATAATGGGATATTAGCGAATCCTTCCATTGGTATGAAATACAAAAAAGCAGCTTAGGCGATTCATTTGAAGAAGCTATTAATGAAGCAATGGAATCCATATCTCAAAATCCAAATATTTGCCAGCTCAAATACAAAAAGATTAGAATATACTTTACTAAAAATTTCCCTTTCGGCATTCATTATTACACTGATAAAAAGGACTTGAAAGTAATTGCCGTTTTCCATACAAGCAAGGATCCTAGTAATTGGGATGAGAGGATAAGAAAGAATTTTAAGAAATTATAAATAACATTTTCATATCTTAGGGGCGTGCTAAGAAGAAAAAACAATAGAATCTTACGTCTGTTAAGCGTCACTTTGGTGGCCCTTTACACGTTCGTATTTATTGGTTCCACTTACTTGCACCACCATCACGAAACCGCTAAGCATAATACAGAAAGTTTTACCAAAGACAATGCTTGTGATTTGTGTGATGCATCACCGGCCAAACTTTTCGATGCATATAAAATTGCGCAATTACAGTTTTTAAAATTACCCACTTTTCAAACAGCAAGTTTCTTCGAAAGCGAAGCTCAACCGCTTTTCATCAGCCTTAACAACAAGGCTCCCCCTGTATTAGCTTAAACTCCGCTAAAAATCATTTTATTTATTTTTTAAACTTCGTTTATGAGAAGTTTTTTGTGTTTGTGCCTATGCATTATGCTAGGCGATGTGTATGCTCAAAAAGATTGTAGACTCACTTTATCGGGACAAATAACCGATGACCACGACTCATCTGCTTTGTCTTCGGCCACCATTTATATTAAGGAAACCCAACAAAGTGCAGTAGCCGATAAAAACGGATTTTACTCGATACAACAACTTTGTGCAGGAAAATACACCATAACTTTTTCGCATGTAGGTTGCGCCGACAGCACTATCGTTCTTAGTATTAGCGATCACCTTAAACAAGATTTCAAACTAGAACATCACGCCGAATTATTGAAAGAAATAAAAGTTTCTGCTGAAAAGAAGAACAACGACGCATCAGTAAAAAATACACTAAATAAAGAAGCGTTGTTCGAACTACAAGGCAAAACCTTAGGCAAAATCGCCGAAGAAAATATGGGCGTTAACTCTTTAAATACGGGTTCTTCTATTTCTAAACCCGTTATTCATGGTTTGCACAGCAATAGAATTTTGGTGTTCAACAATGGGGTGCGACACGAATCGCAGCAATGGGGCTCAGAACACGGTCCGGAAATAGACCCTTTCATCGCCGATGAAATATCAGTCATTAAAGGCGCTGCCTGTGTTCGTTATGGCTCTGATGCTATAGGAGGAGTATTGTTGGTTGACCCTAAAAAACTGAAATACGATAGCAAGTTAGAAGGTGAAGTAAACGCTGTTGGAGTGAGTAACGGACGAATGGGTGTTGGCTCCATGATGTTGCAAGGCAGTATTCCTAAAATTAAAGGCTTGGCTTGGCGCGCTCAAGGCACTTACAAAAGAGGTGGAAACTTAAACACTCCTACCTATTTTTTAAAGAACACAGGTATTCAAGAATACAACTTTTCACTAAGCACTGGTTACAAAAATAAAAACACCGAATCGGAGATTTATTACAGTCAGTTCAACACGCAACTAAGCATCTTTTCAGGATCGCACATTGGCAACTTAAGCGATTTACAAAAAGCATTTACTGCCGACAAACCTTTAGATTCAGCAGATTTTTCTTATGATTTAGGTAGACCATACCAATTAATTGAGCACGAGCTATTTAAAGCGAAATTTTCTTGGAACATTTCGACACATAATTATTTAAAAACAACCTTTGCCCGACAATACAATTTACGCGAAGAGTTTGACAAGCATTTGGGATACGGAGCCAACAAGGGAGCAGCAGCCATGCACTTAGAAATGACCACTCAATCGCTTCAATCGGTTTGGGAATACAACAAAAACAATCAATTTATTTCCGCAGGCATAAGTGCCTCTTCTCAAAAAAACACTTATGAAGGAAAAATGTTTATTCCCAATTTTTTAAATTACAATGGAGGTGCTTTTTTACTCACTCAATGGTGGAATAAAAAATGGGTGCTGGAAGCTGGTGCCCGATGGGATGTAAGATGGCAAGAAGCCTTTTTCTACAAGAACGATATATTGCAAAATCCGGGTAACAATTATAATGGTATTTCGGCAAATGTTGGCGTGAGCAGAAAAATGAACAAATATCTTTCTTTCGTGATGAATGGCAGCTATGCTTGGAGACCGCCTTCCATCAATGAATTGTACAGCAATGGCTTGCATCATGGTGCTGCAGCTATTGAAGTAGGCGATGAAAACTTAAAAAAAGAAAGAAGCTGGAATGCCATCACAAGCGGCAAATACGAAAGAAAAAAGTTTTCATTGGAGGCCGAAGCGTACTATAATTTCATCAACGACTTCATCTTTTTGAGTCCTACCCCTACCCCTGTTCTCACCATTCGCGGCGCATTTCCGGCTTTTGAATACAAACAATGCAATGCTATTTTAAGTGGCATAAACTACCAAATAAAACAAGGCTTAAAATTAATCACGTTTAAAAGCAAAGGTTCATTTTTACACGCCTGGAACAGAACGGTAAACGATTACATTGTATTGATGCCTTCTAATCAAATCAGCGCTTCTTTAGAATACATTTTCAAAGACAATAAAACATTTACCAAAACAAAAACAGAGTTCAATACAAAGCATGTGTTTAAACAAAACAATGTGCCAGCCAATACCGATGTGGTTGCTCCTCCTGAGGCCTACACTGTTTTATCGGCAAGCATTAGCACCACCATACACATTAAACATCAACCAGTGATCGCTTCTTTTGAAGTAGATAACCTATTAAACAGTCGTTACCGCGACTACATGAATCGTTTTCGATATTTCAGCGATGAACTGGGGAGAACATTCACTTTAAGATTAAGAGTTCCATTAATTATTAACCAAAAACAAATCAGCAATGAAAACAATTAATTCAATAAACTTTTTGAAAAATTGCGCAACACTAGCGTTTGTAGGAATACTATTAATGAGCGGCTGTAAAAAAGACGACAACGATGTAGACGACCCGCAAGATCATCACGATGATGACGCCGAATTAATTACATCAATGGTTTTAGACTTTAGTGACACAGCAAATGTGCAACCCAATGTTACTGCAGCATTTCGCGATCCAGATGGTGAAGGAGGAAATACAGCTACTGAATTCGACACCATCACATTGGCGGCCAACACAGTGTACAGTGTAAAAATCACTTTATTGGACGAAAGTAAGAACCCGGCAGTTAAAATTTCCGATGAAGTTAAAACAGAAGGTGATGAGCATTTGTTCTGCTATGAAGTTACAGGCGCAAATATTAATGTAGCGCGAACAGATAGCGATGGCAAATATGAAATCGGCTTGGATTCACGATGGACTGTTGCTGCAGCAAGCAATGGAACTGTTAAAGTCTCGCTTAAACATCAACCGGGCGTGAAAAATGGTACTTGTGGTGTGGGCGATACCGATGTAGAAGTAAATTTTATAACTGAAATAAATGAAGTGCTGGGTTTTAAAAAACACAACCTTTCTACTTTTTAGAAATAAAACAAAAAGCAATTCCCTTTAGCACAGAAGTTTCGTAAATTAGCCCAATGGAATTTCTGTATCTATTTACTGGATTAATCGTTGGCGGAGTTATCGCCTTTATTTTGCTTAAAAATAAAACAGTTGAAATTAATACACTTCAGCAAGAAAAAGCGCAAGCTCTTTTAAAACAAGAGCAGCTTCAAATTCAATTAAAAGAAAAAGAAATTGATTTGGCTCGTAAAACATCTGAACTAGAAAGCACCAAAAAACAAGAACTTACGGTGCAAGAAGAAATCAATAAAATTCACACTCAATTTAAAGATCAATTTAAGGTAATTGCCAACGATATTCTAAAAGAAAATTCTAAAGATTTCTCAGAATCGAACAACCTTTTGCTTCAACCTTTACGCGAGAAATTAAAAGACTTTGAAGAAACGGTTCGCAAGAAAATGGAAGAAGATTTAAAAACTTCTCAGTTCCTGAAAAATGAATTGCATTCCTTAAAAGACCTCAATAAAAAAATTAGTGAAGAAGCGCACAATCTTACGGTGGCTTTAAAAGGCGACAACAAAACACAAGGCAACTGGGGCGAATTAATTTTAGAGAAGGTTTTGGAAAAATCGGGCTTGACTAAAGACATCGAATATAAAGCTCAAGTGAGTTTAAACAATGCTGAGGGCGATAAAATTCAACCCGACTTCATCGTTTATCTTCCCGAAAACAAACACATTATTATTGATGCCAAAGTATCGTTAGTAGCTTACGAATCCTTTGTTTCTGAAAGCGATGAACTTAAAAAAATAGCTTTACTGAAAGAGCACATCAAATCACTGAAAGAACACATCAAACGCCTTAGCGAGAAAGATTATCCTGCCGCTTTGGGCATTGCCGCTCCCGATTTCGTGTTGATGTTTGTGCCCATAGAATCGTCGTTTAGCGTAGCTATTAAAGAAGATGTGGAGCTTTTCAACTACGGTTGGGATAGAAATATTGTGATTGTGAGTCCGAGCACTTTACTAGCCACCTTAAGAACCATCGCTTCGCTTTGGAAACAAGAAAAACAATCAAAAAATGTAATTCAAATTGCCGAAGAGGCAGGTAAGTTATACGATAAATTCGTTGGCTTTTTAGATGACTTTAAAGCCTTAGGAACAAGCTTAGAAAAATCACAAAAGATACACAGCGATGCGCTCAACAAACTAAGCACGGGTAATGGCAATGTGATTGGAAAGATTGAGAAACTTAGAGAGCTCGGACTAAAAACCAACAAGCAAATAGATAAAACTTTGTTGGAATGAGGATAAGAACATCTTTCTTCACTCTTCTGCTTCTTTGCTTTGCCTTAGCCTGTAAAAGCACAAAAAAAGTGAACTCCGATTTGGCTAGTATTTATAAAGAAAACGACAATTACTTCATTAAAGATTATCAGTTTTTCAACAACAACGATTCTGTTTCAGAACTCATCATCAATGTAAATCAAAACAAGCTATTATTCATTAAACTGCCCGACACCAAAGTATTTTCGGCACATTACGAAATAGCGTATATCGTTTACAGCGACTTTGAAAAAGCATTGGTGCTCGATAGCACTACCATAGAATTTTCGGTGAACAAAGAAGAAGCCCTTTCCAATAAAAAACACCAAATTAAGTTTGAAGCTAAAAAAGGAAGAAACTATATTGTTGAAATTATAGCGCGCGATTTACAGCGCAGCTCAAACTTTTCATTTGTAAGTGAAGTGCACAAAAAAAGCTATCTCGATAACCATTATTACCAAGTCATTCAGAACGGAAAAAGCATTGCTAATTCCTTCGCAGTAAACAAAGGCGAAGTTTGTATCGAAAATCGATTTTTGGTGAACGACAGTTTACAAGTACGCTGTTATTTCAGAGAATTCGCCATACCACTTCCTCCCTCTAGCCTTGATAATCCGCCTGCCTTTAACAGAAAAGCAGATTCTACTTTTTGGGTAAGCACAGACAACACGGGCAACTTCTCACTAGAGATAAAAAAGAAAGGATTCTATTTAATTCAACAAGATTCTGCCGCCCAAAACAACTTGTGTCTAATGCATTTTAATGAGGAATATCCTTTTATAGTGCATCAAAAACAAATGATAAATACTTTAGAATATCTGTGCGACAAAAAAGAATTTGAAGATTTAAAAAGCAATGCTAATGTAAAAGAAGCCATCAACAACTTTTGGATGGAAAGCTTCGGTAGTGTAGAAAATGCGAAAGAACATATTAAACAATTTTACTTACGTGTGGAGTTAGCCAACAAGTTTTTTTCTTCCTATCGCGAAGGGTGGTGTACCGACCGCGGCATGATATTCATTATCTTTGGTCCGCCTAGATACATCATTCGCTCTCAAAACAGCGAAAGATGGATATACGGCGACGACAACAGTGTAATGAGCGAAGATTTTTCTTTTCATAAAATCGACAATCCTTACTCTTCTAATGCTTATGGCTTAGATAGATCAACTACTTATAAAAACATGTGGTACAAAATGCTTGATGCTTGGCGCGATGGAAGACTCTTTTAAACATACAAACTTAATGATTTTTGGCGTTCATCCTGTGATGGAGGCTATCAAATCCGGACAAACCTTCGATAAGGTTATAGTGCTCGAAAACTTTGTGAGTGATCACTTCAAAGAAATTAAAAACTTCTGCCGCGAGAATGTGGTTTCGTTTAATGAAGTCCCTAAAGACAAGCTCAACCGCATCACCACCAAGAACCATCAAGGTGTAATTGCCTTCCTCTCTCCTATTGAATTTTACGATATCGACGATATTTTAGAGCAAAAATTTAGCGAAGGCAAAGACCCTTTTGTTTTGGTTTTAGATAAAATTACCGACGTTAGAAATTTCGGCGCGATATGCCGTACAGCGGAATGTGCTGGTGTTGACGCCATCGTGATTCCTAAAAAAGGAGCCGCTCAAATTGGTGAAGACGCTATTAAAACCAGTGCCGGCGCCTTGCTCACCATTCCTATTTGTAAAGTAAAAATACTAAGCGAAACCGTAAAGTTTTTAAAAGACCGCGGATTGAAAGTAGTATCGTGCACCGAAAAAACCGAAAACATCTTCAACCAAAAAGACATGACTGGACCGATTGCCGTTGTGATGGGTTCTGAAGAAACAGGCATCTCTCGTGAGATCATAAACATCTCTGATATAGCAGTGAAATTACCCATGCATGGAACGATAGAATCATTGAACGTGTCGGTTGCTGCAGGAGTGCTGATTTATGAGGTATTGAGACAGCGCGGGTAATTTTTGCTGCATTCATATCTTCGCAGAAACAGATAGAATCTGATTTAAATAGAGAATATTCCTTTTCCTCACAAAGTTCGCCATTTCGAAAATTTTGTACTCAAAAATTCGGTATTTTATTTCCCCGCAGATAATCGAGGATTTTGAGAGATTCTATGTTGTTAAGGTAAAAAGAAGGTAACAAAACCTGCAAGAATCCAACCTAAACAGAGCCCTATTAGACTGTTTTTTGTCTTGCCCGTCACTCATTTTATATCTTTCAAATTAGTTTTAGTTGAAGAACCATACGCTTTCATTTTTAAGGGTAACATTTAAATTCCTTGCATGTAAATAGCATACTGAATAAAAATAGAACATATAACTATTTGCAATAAATTTTATTGTTTATTCAATTTCTCATTAAGGGAATTTATTTTTTCTTCTAATAGTACAATTGTTTTTTCGTACAACGCTGGACTTGCTTTAAGAGAGCTCGCTGCAGCAAACAAAAGGATAAAAAAGAGCTATTTTCATAGAAACGATTTTAATCATTCGCTATTTACTCTTCTCTAAAGCATTTGTTACATCATTGATAATATCTAGTATATTTTCTAATCCCACAGAAATACGAATCATGCCTGGTTCAATACCAATACTCAATTGATCATCTGCCGGCATCTTAGAATGTGTTGTTGATGCAGGATGAGAAGCAATGGTTCTGCTGTCTCCTAAATTTGCTGTCATCGAGCAAAACTCTAGGGCATCTAAAAATCGCTTACCTCTTTCTAAACCACCTTCAACATAAAAGGTAACTACTCCTCCTCCCATTTTCATTTGCTTTTTAGCAATATCGTATTGAGGATGCGACAACAAGAAAGGATATTTCACTCTAACTACTTCAGGATGAGATTCTAAAGCAGTAGCCAATTTATAAGCACTTTCTGAATGACGTTCCATTCTAATTTGCAAAGTTTCTAAGCTCTTTGAAAGTAACCAAGAGTTAAATGGAGAAATCGCCGGACCAGTCATGCGGCAAAAGGAATAAACCTCTTGTATTAAGTCTTTTCTTCCTAGAACTATTCCACCCATCGTGCGCCCTTGTCCGTCGAGAAACTTAGTAGCACTGTGAATAATAATATCTGCACCATAATCCACTGGGGTTTGAATGATTGGCGTAGCAAAACAGTTATCAACATTGAAAATCAAATTGTGTTTTTTAGTAAAAGCCCCTGCCCACTCCAAATCCAACAAATCTAAAGTTGGATTGGTGGGAGTTTCTACAAACAACATTTTGGTATTCGCCTTAACATATTTGTGCCAATTTGCTGTATCGTGAAGCTCAACATTGGTATGCGTGATACCAAACTTAATCATCACTTTTTCTAACAAAGTATGCGTTGCACCAAAAATAGATTTGCACACCAAAATATCATCACCATTCTTAAGCAAAGCACCAAAGCTTGCGAAAACGGCAGCCATACCTGTAGCAGTAGCAAAACCAGCATCAGTACCTTCTAAAGCACACATTTTCTCAACAAACTCATCGGTATTAGGATTGGTAAAGCGAGTGTACATGTTCACCTGAATTTCATCATTGAACGCAGCGCGCATTTGTTCGGCGTTATCGTAAACAAAACTCGATGTCATATATATTGGTACACTATGTTCGTTGTTATGCGTACGTTTTGCCTGAATGCGAATAGCCTCAGTGTCTTTATGTCTTTTTTTAGTCATTACTCAATAATTTCTTTGTTCACAATAATTCTATATTCCAAAGTGGCCGATTGACGCAGTATTTCCGATACAGAACAATACTTCTCTATCGATAAATCAACCGCTCGTTTGGCTTTTAATTTATCTAATTTTTCACCTTCAAAAACAAAGTCGATTACAATATGTTCGAATATTTTTGGTTCGGGATTATCGCGTCGTTTTGCGTTGATGTTGATGCTGAGATCAGAAAATTCTTGTTTCTGCTTTTTTAAAATAGTACACACATCTATACCGCTGCAACCACCCAAGCCCATAATAATCATTTGCATTGGGCGAACACCTTTGTTAGTTCCACCAATTTCGGGCGATGCATCCATGTGCACCGACAACCCATCTTCATTGAAAGCCTCAAAATGAAAAGCCTCTGAGTGTTTTACTACTTTAATTTGCATACTCTTTAGTCTATGGATATAATAGATTCAAGCAAAGCTATCTATTTTTTAATGTAAATAAAACGATTTAACATCTCTTTAGGGGATTTATTGACATTCATTTACTTTCTAAATAGCCGAGGGCTGAATTTTATTATTAAATTCGCCTCATCAAAAAACTGAAAGTATGATTATTGAACCAAGAATGCGCGGATTTATCTGCCTTACAGCCCACCCTAAGGGATGTGCTCAAAATGTAATCAATCAAATAAACTACGTTAAATCGAAAGGCGCTATCAACGCACCAAAAAGAGTTTTAGTGATTGGAGCATCAACAGGCTTTGGCTTGGCTTCGCGAATCACCAGCGCATTTGGTGCTAACGCATCTACTATTGGTGTGTATTTTGAAAAACCTGCCAGTGCTGGTAAAACGGCTTCTCCTGGATTTTACAATACTGCTGCTTTTGAAACAGAAGCTCACAAAGCTGGATTGTATGCTAAAAGCATCAATGGCGATGCTTTCTCAAATGAGATTAAACAAAAAACCATCGACTTGATTAAAGCCGATTTGGGACAAATTGACCTTATTATATATAGCCTTGCTTCTCCTGTGAGAACAAATCCTGCAACTGGTGTTACACATCGTTCGGTGTTGAAGCCAATTGGTGCTGCTTTCAGCAACAAAACGGTTGATTTCCACACTGGTAACGTAAGCAACATTTCTATTGAACCTTGTAACGAAGAAGATATTGCCAATACTGTTGCTGTAATGGGCGGCGAAGATTGGGATATGTGGATTGATGCTTTGAAAGCAGCAAACCTTTTAGCGCCAAAATTTACTGCTGTTGCGTATTCTTATATCGGTCCGAAACT
>CAMDPJ010000020.1 GCA_945903925.1 Chryseobacterium gleum | reverse complement strand
ATTACTTACACTTACACAGATGGCAACGGTTGTACAAATACAGCAACAGATGGTATGACAGTAAATGCCTTACCAGCAGTAGTATTAACTTTAAGCGATGAGGCAGCATGTATCAATGAAGCTGCTTTCGCTTTAAGTGGTGGTTCTCCAATAGGAGGAACTTATTCGGGTACAGGTGTTTCTGGTGGTAATTTTGATCCTGCGAACCCTGGTGGATCTGGTGCAAAAACCATTACTTATACTTATACTGATCCTTCAACTGGTTGTGCCGATTTTAAAACGGCAACTTTAGCTGTAAACGCTCTCCCTTCTGTTACTTTGGCCGACGCTAAAGCTTGTCCGGGTGGAAATATTGTGTTAGCCCCATCTCCAAAAGTTTGGTCTGCGTATTCTTGGAGTACAGGTTCTGAAAACGATACTATTCATTACAATATGGCTAACACCGCGGTTTGGGTAGATGTAACCGATGCCAATGGTTGTGTAAGCAGAGCTACTGCAAACATAGGCATGGGCGATACTTTACACGTAGATTTTGGTGTCAATAAAACCATTTGTCCTTCTCAATCTGTAACATTAAATGCGGCACAATATGGTCCGTTCCAAGCTCTTGTTACTTATGATTGGGATGATCTTTCTGGCAACAATCAACCTTCAGCAAGAACACTTAATAAAGCGGGCAGTTATGGCGTAGTGGTAATGGATGGCAGGGGTTGTATTGGATCAGATACCGTTGTGATAACTCTAAATACTCCTGTTGCGGTTAAATTACCAGATGATGTTATGGTGTGTTTTACAGGTAAAGAAACATACACGGCCAAAATTTCAGGTGTTTATCTTTCTCAATCATGGTCGACAGGAAGTATAGATACTTTTGCATTGGTTACCAGTGTTAGCGAGGTGATTGTAACCACTACTGATTTAAATAATTGTTTAGCTTCTGATACCATGAACGTAGGTGACTCTTGTAAGCCAACCATTCTATGCGTGCCAAATGTTATTACACCAAATGGCGATGGATTGAACGATATGTTCGAACCTTGTGACACAATGGTCATAAATAATATTCTTGAAATAAACTTACAGGTATATGACCGATGGGGCCTAAAGATGTTCGAGTCTTCCAATGTTTTCCCGCAATGGGATGGTAATTTCAATGGTAAAAAAGTGGCGGATGGCGTTTACTACTGGATTATCAAGTATACTGATTCATCTCATGAGAAATATGAATTAACAGGATGGGTTGAAGTAGTTGATTAGAACCATTAGAAAATAGAAAACCCCAAGTGTCTGACGAAGAACTTGGGGTTTTTATTTTTGTTTAACTTTTTAAAAATAGAACATCTTTATAAACGGAATACTGCATGGGTTGCTATCATATTTTGTTTGAGATGTTCATCTGTACGTTTTAAAGAACTTGATGTACCAAAGAAACACTAAAAAAGTTCACAATCAATTACGATAACAATAACAGATGTTTACGAAATTGTTAAGTGGTGCAGAGCTAGTTGAAGAAATGAAATAGGTAGGTGATTATTCATAGGGTGGGCAATAACACATTAAATCACGAAGTAAGAATTTTTTCAAAGCGTTATAAAGGAATTCGTTTGTAAGATGGTAGTTTTAAGAAGCATGGCAGTGGGGCAACAATGGTTTATTTGAAGTAGATTTTTAAAGTAATAGATCAGTAATCAACTTCTCCCTTTTTTAAAGGTAGAGTGCTGAATACTTTAAAGACAAAGCGAAGCATGGGTATAAAATAGAAGCAAAAAACAATGAATTAAAAAATGTACACGGTTATTCAAGAGCAACATCATACGGCCTACACAGCATTCAAATGTAAGGAGCCATGGCCATTTTTACAGTACACCTAAAGAATACTAAATCTAATATCAAAGAGCATATAAAAGCATAGAAACCGACTGAAAACTCTCGCATCAAAGTGTTTTTTAAGCAAATCAAAAACAATAAATCAAAAATCATCTAAAAACAGAAAAGCGATTAAGGAAAATTTCTTTCACCTTAATCGCTTTTTTTAATCTTTCTAAAAAAGAACTACTTTTTCAGTGGCCTATTTTTTAACGAAGGCTTTTTCGTTGAATACCTATTAATACTAAGCTTTAGCAGAAATAGGAGTATTTCTTCTTTCTTTAATTCTTGATTTTTTACCAGTCAATTCTCTTAAGTAGAACAATCTTGCTCTTCTTACTTTACCTCTCTTATTCACTTCAATTTTTTCGATGATTGGAGAGTTGATAGGGAAAATTCTTTCTACACCTACACCACCAGAAATTTTTCTGATTGTGAAAGTTTCTGTGATGCCATGACCTCTTTTTTGTAAAACTACTCCTTGAAAAAACTGGGTTCTAGTTTTAGCACCCTCAGTAATTTTATAATAAACTGTGATAGTGTCACCTGCTGAAAAGTCTTGCCATTTCTTGGTTTCAGACATTTCTAATGTAATCTGTTTCAATAAGTCCATCTCTGTAAAATTTTTAGCCCCTAAATTGGGGAGGGCAATATTACGAAATAAAAATCAATTCGCAAGACTTTTTTTAAAGGTACGATTTTCACTATTCATGTTTGATAAATAGCTTCTTACTTGCTGCCTTGCTATAATGACAAGCAGTATTTATATTTCTGCTTAGCGGGTCTAACTTTCTAGGTAAATGCTCGTAGAACGATTGTCTTTACCGCCAAGGCTTTTAAATGAAGAAAGAGTTTAAGTTATTGTATATTACGCACTTGCTTATGAAATGTTTGCATCATAGGCTGTTATCTGCATTGCTGGTTCTAATGCTGGGGGCAAATGCAGTGTCGTATGCTCAAACTGGAACCCAAACGCCAAGTGCTTCAGAAATCAAGAAAAAACTAAAGGAAGAGTCTAGAATTAAAGTAGAGAAGAGAAAGAAAGAGTTGAAGCAGCAAGAGGATAGAATTGCGCAAAAGAGAAAAGAATTCAAAATAAAAGAGGCGCAGATTAAGAAAGAAACAAAAATTGCCGATGAGGCAAGGTTAAAAGAGCGTGTAAATGCCCAAAAAGATTTAGAATTCAGCATTAAGCGCGATAGAGAAGCGGAATTGGCTAAAGCCAAACAGGCTACTCAAGAAGAAAAGAGAAAGGCCGATTTGGCGAGAAGAGAGTTGGCTCAGCAAGAAAAACAAAGAAAGCTTTTAGATATCGAGCGCAAAAAGCAAGCTGAAATTAGAGCATTGCAAGAAAGGGAAATAGATGCAGATAAGAAAAGAGAGGCCGCAGCTTTGGCAAGGAAAGAGAAACTGACTATAAAAGAAGAGGCCATTAAAAAGCAAGAAGAGAAAGCTTTGGAAGAAGCAGCGAAACAAGCAGATAAACAAAGGAAGTATCAAGAATCAAAGATAAGTAAGTTAGTTAAACTCAATGAGTCGCAAAAAGAGGCGGCAGTTCAAGAAGCCAAGCAGGAAGCAGAAAGATTAAAGGCGGAAGACAAAAAGAAAATAGATGCTTCGTTGTCTACCGAGAAAGAAAAGGCACAAATAAGAGCAGAGGAAGCCGAGGTGCAAATAAAAATTAAGGAATTTCAAGAAAAGGAAAGACAAGCCCAAGAGCAAATCAGAAAGTTTAAAGAAGACGCTAAAGCTCGCAGAGACAAAGAAGAGGCTATGTTTGCTCAAATGTTGAGGGATAAACGAGAGGAATTGCTGCGCCAGAAAGAAATTGCCGAATTTAAACTTAAGAATAAAGGCAGGGAAGCCGAATTTGCGAAACAATTTGAGGAACAGAAAAAGGAAGAGAGTAGTGCCGAAGAGTTGGCTCGTTTAAAAAAGGAAGCAGCCGAGAAAGCCGAAGTCGATCGATTGCGTTTCCTTAAAGAAGAACAAGAAAAACGTTTGGCTGAAGCGCGTGCATCGGGCAACGAGCAATTGAAATTGGCTGCCGAAGCTGCAGCTAAAGCCGAAAACGCATTGAAATCAGAGCAAGACAGAGAGATGGCAGCCATAAAGGCGCGTGAAGAAAAACGCAAAGAGAAGGAGGCTAAAAAATTAGAAGCCTTAAGACTTAAAGAAGAAAAGCTATTGGATAAAGATGGTGGCGACGGTGATGAGAAAAGAATATTAAAAGAAGAAACTGCGAAGAAAAAGAAGGCTGAATTTGAGAAAAAGAAAGCCGAACTAAAAGCAGAGAAAGAGAAGGAGGAACAAGATAAACTTCGCGCTAAAGAAGCTGCCAAGGTAGATAAGGCCATGGCCGATGCTAAAAGAGCAGAACAAATTAAGAAAGAGACAGAGGATTTACTGAAGTTGGAGGAAGAGGCTAGATTGTTAAAGAAACAAGCCGCCGATATTAAAAAAGAGGAAGAAAAGAAAAGACAGGATTTGCAAGTCAAAGCCAAAAAGGAGGCCAACAAGAAAACAGAAGAAAATACTAAAGTAACCACTAAAGAAGATATAGAGGCTGCTAAAAAGAATACTGAAAAAGGTTTTAAAGAGCGTGAGGATAAAAAAGCACAGAACGAGAAAGCTTTGAAAGAAAAAGATGCAGCAAAGAATGTTCAAGAAGAGGCGGGCTTAAGAAAAGAGTATGAAAAGAAAATTGTAGAAGAAAAGAAGTTGGCTGAAGAGTTAGCGAAGACAAAAGATTTTGAGGCAAAAAAACAAAAGATAAAAGACGATATTGAACGTGCGAAACAAGAGAACGAAAAAAGTTTTGCTGCTGAAAAAGACAAAACATTAAAAGAACAACAACGAATAGCGAAAGAGCAAGAAGCATTAGTGCGTAAAGAAAAGGAAGCACAAAAAAAGAAAGAAATTTTGGCTCAAAAACAAGCCGAAAAGGATAAAGAAGTGACTAAAATAAAGGAAGAGAAAGCTAAAGAGGAAGAAATAAAATTGGCGGCCAAAAAAGAAAGAGAAGCTTTGCAAGCTAAATCTCGTGCGCTAAACGCGCAAAAAGAAAAAGAAAAGGCTGAGGCTTTGGTAGTGGAAGAAAAAGCCAAAACAGAAAAGCTTAAAACCGAATTGGAAAAAACAGCCGAGAAACAAAAAGAAGCGGAAATAAAAAATAAAATTCAAACAGAAGCAAAAGAAAAAGTTTCGAAAAGAAACCAAGATGATTTGGTGAAAAAATCGAAAGAAGATAAGTTGAAAAAAATACAGGAAAAAGAAAATAAGGAAACAGCTGCTTTAAAGAATAAATTGAATGCACAAGATTCATTAGCTAATACTGGTTCTAAAAAGAAACTCTCTTTTGAGGAGCAAGTGATTAAAGATTATTATGATGGTAAGAAAATAGGCGGATTGAAAAAAGCAGAAAAGGAAAATATTTTATTGGCATATCGCCAGAAACAAGAAAACGAATTACAACAGAAAAAAGATTCTATCGCGAATAGATTGGTTAAAATAAAAGCCGATCAAAGCAAGGCTGCGCAAGGTTCGATGAATGTTGCCAAAGAACAAAAGCATATAGCCAATAAACTTAAAGAGTTGGAAGAACGGTTGTTGGTAGAAAAAGAGGCGAAAAATATTTCGGATAATAATTTAAAGAAAATCGAAGAGTCGGGATTGTCTGGAACCAACATCGCGCTGGAAAAAAATATTCTCAAGAAACAATCAGATGAAAAATCAAAAGAAGTTGAAAGAATTGAAGAAGAAATAGCGAAATTAAGAGATAGAAAAACACAATTGGCCAAACAAGAAAAGGGTAAAAAAGAAAGCGGTAAAAAGAAAAGCGAAGATTTGGTAAAACAAAGTGAAGAGAGCTTAAAGAAATTAGAAGAGCAAACGGCGGCGACTAAAATTGAATTGCCATCGGAAAGAAAAGCGCGTTTGAAAAGAGAACAAGAAGAAGCGAAATTGAAGTTCCTCGAGGCGAAAATTAAAGAGCAAGAGTTGGCCAGAGAAAAACAAAAAAACAAAGAACAGAAGTTAAAAGAATTGCAAGCTAAAGAAGAGCAATTCAACCAAGAGTTAGCTGACAAGAAAAAGAAAATACAAGAAGATAAGGCCGCATTGAAAGCCCAAAAAGAACAAGATAAATTGTTGACCGAAGAAAAAGCAATTAAAGCCAAAGAAGCTGCGAAAATTAAAGAAGTAATAACAGAAAACAATGCGGATACAGTGGATGAATATTTGGTTAAGATAGAGAAAGAATTTGAAGCCAAAAAAGCAAAAAAGTTAGAGAAATTAAATGCGCAGGATGGTGCTTTAGACAAGAAGATTTCTAAGGAGGAATTACGCATTCAAGATATAAAACAAAAAATTACTACTGCCGAATTGAAGCTCAAAAGCGGATACGATGCCAAAGATGAGTACGAGAAAAGTTTAGTGAAATTAGAGTATTCTGCATCTGTTGACGATGAAATTGAGAAATCGAAATTGAAAAGAAAAGTGGCCGAAAAATCAATAGAAGTTCAGCAATCCGTTGAAGAGCTAAATAGGCTTCGTGCCGAATTGGCTAAAGAAGAAACAGGCGGTTCTGCCTTAGGTTCTGTGGCCAATGCTAAAAGTTCTGATGCATTGGCCAAAGAAAATGAAGCCAAAGTTGTTGAAGAAGAAAAAAGAAAACAAAAAGAAAATGAAGTTTTAGCCGCAGCCAATGCCAAAGCTAAAAACGAAGCAGAAAAGAAAAGATTGGCCATGGCCGAAAAAGATGGAATTAATAAAATTAACAAGCAAAAAGAATTGGCTAAGGCGGAGTTAGATAAAACAAAAAAAGAATTAACCGATAAGCAAAAAGCTAGTGTTTCCAATTTCGAAAAAGACAAAATACTTTTAGAAAATGAGCGAAAAGAATTGACTTTGAAAGAGAAGAGAGAAGAGTTTTTGAAACAAGAGCAAGAGAAATTAATTACCGAAGAAGAAAGAATAAAAAAAGAGAAAGATATTGCGATTGGTGAAGCCAAAAAAACAGCCGATTTACAAGAGCTTAAAAAACAACAAGAGCTAGTGCGGATTAGAAAAGAAAATGAAGTGAAAGAAAGAATGATTGCTGAGCAACGATTTAAAGCTGAGTTGGAGAGAGATCGTTCGGAAAGAGAAAGATCTTTGCGCGATTCTGTGTTCAAATCGCAAAAAAGAGCCGATGTGATTCATGCACAAAACAAATCGAAATTCGATTCTTTAACCATGAAAACATTTGAGCAAAATAAAAAGATGCAGGATGAATACACTTTGCTAAAATTGAAAAGAGACCAAGATATATTGAAGAAGCAACAAGATTTGCAAAAGCAAAAAGAAGAGGCTTTTAAAAATAAAAACAACAAAGTGGCGGTGAGTGAAGATGCCAGAAAGGCTCAAGAAGCGCGTTTGAAATATGAGGAGGAGTTGAGAAACAATAAGAAATTAGAATCTCGCACAGCTCAAATGAAAGAGGAAGCAAGAAGAAAAGAAATCATGGATCAACAAAGAACGAAATTAATAGAGCGCGAGAGAATGATGATGGCTCAACAAAAAGCACGAGAAGACTCTATTAATACTGCGTTGGCCTCTAAAACTGATCGCCAAAAACCTTTGCAGGCTCAAATTGCAGCCAAAACAAATCAGAAAGTGTTATTAGAAGAAGACATAAACTCCCTTAAAGATAAAGAGGTAATTGTTTTGCAAGGTTATGTTAAAGAAAATGCAAGCTCAAAACAGTTGCAATATGAAGCCAATCAGAAAGTAGGCGTTGAGAAATTAAAAAAATCTACCGCTGCATTATTGTTGGAAAAGAAAGCATTAGAATCGAAATTAGAAGCCAAAGAAAACTATCAAACACGTTTAGAGAAACAAGAAGAACTCAATGAAATCCGACAGGAATTAAATGTTTTACAAAAACAATTGGAAAGCACCATTGCGAAAATTGATACTAATGTAATCAATGCCTCTTTGCAAATTCAATATCAAAATATTATACAATCAAGAGAGAAAATAAAACAAGAAATTGATGCTTTAGAAAAAGAGATTAAAGTAAAAGAAGATGAGTACAACAGCGAGCTCACTTTGTTGAAACAAGAAGAAGAAAAACAGAAAAAGATAGATGCGTCAAAAAGGGCGCCTATTCGCAATGTTAAAGATCTAAATGTGCAAATGGAGGCTTTTCAAAAGGAGTTGAAAAACGCCGTCAATCCAGAGCAAAAAGCTAAAATTTACAAGGGAATAAAAGAACTTGAAAAAGCGTATCCGGAAGGAGTGTACGAGGAGTTGATTACCGAGTCGAATAGAACAGTGAAGCGCATTGTAGTGAGTAAAGCGGGTAAAGTATCTATCTATAAAATGATAGTGTACAACTGGGGAGGAACCTTCTTCTTCAAAGACGACAATACGATTACCAAACAGGTGTTCGATAGAGAGACTACTTACTAATGTTTTCATTTCAATAAAATTCCATTTGCATCTTTAAATTAAACTTCTTACTTTGGTAAAAAATAAAACATTTATTGTTTAAA
Source organism: Chryseobacterium gleum (assembly GCA_945903925.1). GTDB lineage: Bacteria > Bacteroidota > Bacteroidia > Flavobacteriales_C > JAHEZL01. Next base: position 9,227 of record CAMDPJ010000020.1, on the reverse strand, counting down.
AAATTATCAAAATGATTTACTTCTCTTCAAATTTAAAGACCTTGCGAAAACGAAAAAAACGTTCGCAAGAGGATATGGCTGCTGAATTGGGCATAACACGCTCTAGTCAAAGTGCCTACGAAGTAGGCAACGCCGAGCCTAATTTTGATACTTTAATTCGCGTATCTGAGTACTTTAAATTCCCTATTGATATTTTATTGAAAGAAGATTTATCTGCATGCAGCGAATTGCGTTTGCACAATATAGAAAGCGGACACGAAATAGATGTTACTGGCAAGAAATTACGTGTGTTAACATCTACTGTGGATGGCAATAATGAAGATAATATTGAGTTGGTGCCGATGAATGCAAAAGCGGGATACACAGCAGGTTATGCCGATCCTGAATATATTAAAGTTCTACCTACTTTTCAATTGCCCTTTTTGTCCAAACAAAAAAAATACAGAACTTTTCCTATTAGCGGAGATTCTATGCCTCCTGTTTCTAGCGGTTCTTTTGTAACAGCAGAGTATGTTCAAAATTGGGAATACATTCAGTCGGGTTATCCTTACATTATTATTACCAAAGACGATGGTATTGTTTTTAAAGTGGTGTACAATCACATTAAAGACAAAAAATCTTTGTTGCTGTGCTCTACCAATCCCGATTACCAACCCTATGAAATATCTATAGGCGATATATTAGAAGTGTGGAAATTCACCAATTATATTAGCTCTCAATTACCTGAGCCTAATTTATCGCGTGATAAGTTGGCCGAAACAGTGTTGCAATTGCAAAAAGACATGGCATTTTTAAAAAATAAAAGTTAAACTTTCGTTAAGGTGTAGTGTATAAGTACTAATGCTGAGTACATAGTGTTTTCAGTATTAAACTTAATACCTTTAACCATCATTGAGAGCTTTTGTAATAATATTAATTCTTTTTTCTTTTCGAATTTCTTTCGCCCAACGGCATGTGGTGAATGGTTATGTTTTTGATTCTATTAGTAAAGAAAGCTTAATTGGAGTTTCTGTTTTAGATGAATTGACTCATGCAGGAAGCATTAGTAATGCTTTTGGTTTTTATTCTCTTTCTTTTAAAAGCGACACTGCTTTTATTAGTTTTAGTTATTTGGGCTACAAAACGGTATGTCGCAAATTTAAAATTACCAATGATACCAGCTTTAGCATATCTATGGCGACAGGTGCTGTGCACCTTAACGAAATAAAATTAAGTGTAGTAAAGAAGAGAGTGGATAATGGGGCGGTGATTGGGCAAATAAATATAGATCCTAAAAAATTACATACCATGCCCTCGTTTGCAGGGGAAACCGATCCATTAAAAATTATGCAGTTGATGCCAGGAGTGAAAGCCGGACAAGAGGGCACCAACGGTATTTATGTGAGGGGAGGAAATGCCGATCAGAATATGATTTTGTTGGATGATGCGCCAGTTTATAATCCTGGACACCTGCTCGGTTTTTTCTCAGTGTTCAACAACGATGCTATTAAAGATGTTAAGCTCATTAAAGGAGGTTTCGATGCCCAGTATGGCGGCAGATTGTCTTCGGTGGTAGATATTAGAACAGAAGATGGAAATATGCGCAAAACAGAGTTGGAAGGTGGTTTGGGGTTACTATCTTCTAGAGTGACATTGCAAGGTCCGATTAAAAAAGATACTATTTCTTATTTGATAGCTGCACGTCGATCTTATGTTGACCAATTATCTAAACTCATTAAGTTTCCTGTTCCTTATTATTTTTATGATTTAAATGCAAAGATAAATTACAAGATAAACAGCAAAACTCGCCTGTATGTAAGCACCTATTTTGGTAACGATATTCTTAATATCAGTCAGGATAAAATAGAACAATACGGCACTCTTTCTGGTTTCGGATTTAATCTACTCAATTCCACTGCCACCGTTCGTTTAAATAGAGAGCACAGTTCTAAATTGTTTGCAAATTACGCTTTGATAACAACCGGATTTACTTATGATGTAAGCGGACAGTTCACTGGCAATTCCATTTTTGTTCGCTCTTCCATTAGAGATTGGGGAGGAAAGGCCGATTACAATTATTATGTGAGCAACAAACACTTTTTGAAGTTTGGTTTTTCTGCTATAGCCCATGTATTTACCCCTAATTTTATTAGCACTAGCGGTGAAATTACAGAGTTTATTAAAAGTAGAAATCCGATTCCTATTTATATTACAGAGTATGCTGCTTATATTTCTGATCAATATAAATTGAGTAAGAGATGGATGATTAATTATGGCGTTAGGACCTCGGGCGCCATTGTGCAAGACACACCTTATATTGGTTTAGAGCCCCGATTGAGTTTGGCTTATCAAGTGAAATCTAATTTCTCTCTTAAAACCAGTTATTCCAGAATGCGTCAATACATGCATTTGGTATCCAGCTCAACAGTTAGTTTGCCTACCGATTTATGGTATCCTGTTACCAAAGAAGTTAAGCCTTTGTATAGCGATCAGTATGCGGTTGGTGCCGAGTGGAATATTCCTAAAACATCATTGCGATTTATGGCCGAAGGCTATTATAAAAAAATGTACAATGTGATTCAGTATAAAGAAGGGGCAGAAATTTTATTGAACGATAATTTCGAACAAGAGATTTTATTTGGGAAAGCTGAAGCATACGGCGCAGAATTTTTCTTGCAAAAAAATGCAGGTAAATTAACGGGTTGGGTAGCTTATACTTTATCATGGTCGCTTAATTATTTCGATGAATTAAATGGAGGTAAGGCTTTCTACTCTAAGTTTGATAGAAGGCATGATGTATCGATAGTGATGAATTATGCACCAACAAAAAAATGGAATTTTTCTGCGGTGTGGGTGTACATGACAGGGGCCAGATTTACAGCGCAAATCGGACAATATTTCGTGCCAAACGCATCGCTTACAGATGTTAATGTAGTGCCAATTTATACCGATAGAAATGCAGTAACCATGTCGCCAACACATCGTTTAGATATGAGTGCTACTTATTTCTCGCCGCAAGAAAAGAAATTCAAATATGAATTGGTGATGGGCGTTTATAATTTGTACAATAGGGCTAGTCCGTTTGTTGTTGAAATTGGTCGTTCTTCCAATGGTTCTCTTATTTATCAGCAACCTGGTTTATTTGGAACAGTGCCTTATTTCGCCTTTAATTTTAAGATATAATGAAAGTAAAAATCTTCTATATCGTATTGCTTTTCCTTACTTTTTCTTGTAGGCCAAAACCTCTTGAAATTACTTTGGATGCCGCACCTCAGAAATTAGTTATAGCTTCTCAAATTGTTCCCGAAACTATCTTAGGGGTGCTGGTTACACGCACTTTTCCAGCTTTAGAGCACAATATTTTTGTTTCGGGAACCAACAATGTTTCTCAAGGTTTTATTGATCAGGTGATTGTGGAGAATGCAATTGTTACGGTAACTTATGTGGGAAAAATTGATACTCTCTATGCTGTGGATACCATACCTGGATTGTATGTTAGTGTTTCAACCTTGCAAATACCCTATGAAAAATATGAGTTGAATGTTTACGACCCTGTGCTCAGCGAAAGTGTGAGTGCAGTTTCTACCATGCTCAAAGGGGTTGAGTTTGATACTGTTTATCCAGTGGTTCAAAACGACAATTCGGTGCGTTTAAAATATTTTTTTAAAGATTTTGTTGGTCCGAATTATTACTTGCTTAATGTGTATAAAGCCAGTAGCAATAATAATTTGGCCAATCTCGATGTCAACTCTTTTCCTTTTGCTTCAGGTAAAAATGAGTTGATTCAATCTGTATTGATTAACGATATTGTGTACAACACCAATTCTATCTCTTCGGAGATTGAATTGAAAGGTATTGTTAGTTCAGATACGATAGGCGTTACCTTGGCACATATTTCAGAGGGATATTATAGGTTTTTAAGTGCACAGGGAAAGATAAATGGTTTAATTGGTCAGTTTTTTCGTGAGCCAGTTAATGTGCCTACGAATGTTACGAATGGGTATGGCTATTTTAGTGCATATGATCCCGACGTAAAGGTGATAAATATAAAGAAGTATTAAATTTATCAAAAAAAATCCCGAATTAATTCGGGATTTTTTAGCTATTCGTTAAAGAATATTAGTGTTTCGATAAGTAATCGGCTACTCCTGCAGCGTTTTCTTTCATTGCGTCTTTTCCTTCGCTCCAGTTGGCCGGACAAACCTCACCATTTTTCTCGAAGAAGTTCAAGGCGTCTACCATTCTTAGTGCTTCGTCGATGCTTCTTCCTAGTGGGAAATCATTTACCACTTGATGTCTTACCACTCCGTTTTTATCAATTAAGAACAACCCTCTGTATGATTCAGGAGCACCTTCAAAAGTGCTTTCTCCATTTTCGTTAATATTATATTCACCAGCCAATACATCGTAGTTTTCGGCAATTGATTTAGATAAATCGGCAACCAATGGATAAGTAACGCCTTGAATACCACCTTGTTTTTTTGGTGTGTTTAACCACGCCCAGTGAGAGTATTTAGAATCTACTGAACATCCTACAACTGCAGTATTTTTCTTTTCAAAATCAGCTAATCTTTCTTGAAATGCGTGTAATTCTGTAGGACAAACGAATGTGAAGTCTAATGGATAGAAGAAAAACACAACATTTTTCTTTCCAATGAATTGTTCTAAAGAGTAATCTTTTACAAATTCTCCGCCGTTAACAACGGCGTTTGATTTAAATAAAGGTGCTTTTTTTCCTACTAATACTGCCATGATTTTAATTTTTTTTGTTCTAAATGTGAAAGTATATTTTTTACTGCTGTTGACAAGATGTTTTTTGATAGATTTTAATGATGCACCAATAAAGCAGCTAACAAACCTAAAAGAATGACGCCCATTTTTACCAAATTGAATTTATGAGAGTCGGCTGATTCAAATAAAATGGTGGTAGAGATGTGCAGTAATATTCCTGCTGCCAAAGCCAAAGGAATGGCTAAATTCTGGGGAGATATAAAGATAATATTGGCTACCGCAGCGCCCAGCGGACTCAGTAAAGAAAAGATAAAAAGGATTATTAATGTTTTCATGTTGCTTATGCCCGAATGTTTGAGCATGCTGGTAAGAACAATGGTGATGGGTACGTTGTGAATTAATATACCTGTAATTAAGGCGTGATGCAAACTTTCGTGTGCTTCGTGTGTATGCTCATTTAAAGGCATACCTTCAATAAACGCGTGGGCGCCCAAGCTAAATAGAACTGCGTAGGGTATTCCGTTTTTGTGATGATGCGAGTGTCCGTGTTCAATTCCTCCCGAAAATACCCCTAACACCAATTGTAATAAGAAACCAACAATAACGAAGAATCCGGTGTAATCATTATTAAGTGTATAACTCTCAGGCAAAATTTCGGTGAAACAAATGGCAATTAAGAAAGCAGCGCTGAAGGCATTAAGTAATTTGGTGGTCGCTACCGACAGACTTTTACCGTATAGAAAAATGGTAGCGACCACCATTACGGAAGCAATTAAAATAAAATATTCGGTGTTTATCATCATAATTTGGCTGCCAAGATAATTAATCTGTCTGATTCCTCGGTAAAAGGCATCAATTCATAATTGCCGTATATTTCTTTAATCTTAAATCCCGACTTTTCTAAAAGGCTTTTAAAATCTGCTAATTCAAGCAATTCCACTTTTTCTGAGTAGCTAAATTCTTCGTTGTTTTTTTTGAAATGAATTTCTTTAACAATACTGTTATTTTCAATCCTTCTGCTAAGATTAAAGGTAATATCATCAATCACTTTGCTTTCTTGAGCCACCATTTTCTTTCTGGTTTGAATGGCATTCATGAAATCGATAACCAATATTCCATTTTCTTTTAGGGCCTTATTGGCAGATAATAAGGCGTTAACATTGTCTCTTTCGTTGTTAAAATAGCCAAAGCTGGTGAAAAGGTTTAAGGCAAAATCGAAATAGTTGGTATAAAACAATTTTCGCATGTCGTGCACATAAAATTGCAAATTCTCTTTTTCTAACTTTTTGGCTTCTTCAATGCTGTTTTCCGACAAGTCGAAACCAATCACTTCAAATCCTAAGCTGTTTATCACTTGCGCGTGGCGACCTTTTCCGCAGCAAATATCAAGAAATTTAGCGCTTTTATTTAGGGTTAAATTAGGAACGAGTTTTTGCAAAAAATATTGGGCTTCTTGCTCGTTTCTATTTTTATAAAGTTGATGATAATAACTGGTATTAAACCACGATTCGAACCACTGCATTGTTTTAAATGTTTTAGCGAAAATACGATTCCCTAAACTAAAAGCTTTGAATATTTTTAAAATAGCCGAAATTAATTAGTTTTGCTAAACAGAGAAACCCAAATGAGTTTCGAGCGTTTAACGACAAAATGCACATTAGTGAGTAACATTTCTGAAAAGACCGAAATGAAGTTTGATATCTATAGTTTCTATAAAAAAATGGAGCATAACGATATCATGTTGTCATTTAAAGGGGATATCACTTCGGAACTTCTTTCCTCTATGCTTCAAATCATGGAAACCAAACTCGAAAATTTATACGAACAGCCAAAGGTTAGAAAGAAAGTATACAACGTTTTGGTAGAATGTCTTCAGAATTTATACCACCACAGAGACGAAATGAGAGCCGACATGTCATTTGATGAAGTTAAAAAGCAAGCCATTTTCATGATTAGTAGAAACGCTGTTGAATACAATATCATGACCGGTAATTTTGTGCCTTCCCATAAAGTAGCCACTTTGCAAGAGCGCATCGACAAAATCAACGCGATGGATAAAGACACGTTGAAACAGTATTACCAAGATGTTTTGAGTTTAGAAGGTTTTTCGGAAAAAGGAGGCGGAGGATTAGGGTTTATCGATATAGCAAGAAAAAGTGGTCAGAAATTGAGCTACGAATTCTTAAAAATCGACGAGAACTTTTCATTTTTCAGTTTATATATTAAAATTTCACAATAGGCTATGGACAAAATTACAATTGAAGGAACATCGAAAACGCCCACTATTATTTTCGATTCAGAGGCGGGATTGTTAGAATTGAAAGGAAGATCTATTCCAGAAAACTCTATTGAGTTTTATAGACCTGTGGTAGAATCTTTGGATAAATATTCACATGAGCCTAAAGACAAAACCAGTGTTAATATTCAGTTAGAGTACTTTAATACAAGCTCTTCTAAATGTATTTTAGATTTGTTTAAGAAATTGGAGGCTATTCATAAAACGGGTAAAGATGTGGTGATTAACTGGTTTTATGAGGAAGATGATGAGGATATGCTAGAAGCAGGAGAAGATTATCAAGCCATAATTAAGGTGCCTTTCAAAATGATTGAGGTACCGAATTAATATAATATTCAAATAGAATCCCCGTTTGGCATAGCTAAACTGGGATTTTCGTTTTTACACACAAGATGTTAATTTCTTCGTTTCCCCTACCTTTGCATACTAATCATTATTAATTACCTTCACCACGCTTTTTAAGAGAGGAAATGACTTTTACTAATATTAACTTAATACTCCTTCTGTCGGCTTATATATTAGGCTCCATACCTTCTGCGGTGTGGATAGGGAAGTATTTCTTTAAAATCGACGTTCGTGAGTACGGTTCAGGTAATGCCGGAGCTACCAATACCTTTAGGGTGTTAGGTAAAAAAGCAGGTATTCCTGTATTGGCAATTGATGTATTGAAAGGATTTACTGCCGTGAAATTGGCCTTTTTACAAAATGTGATTCCACATGAAGTAACCGCAAATCCTTTTATGAACTTGATGCTGGCGCTGGGGATTGCGGCTTTGCTCGGACACATATTTCCTGTGTTTGCGGCGTTTAGAGGTGGCAAGGGAATTGCTACTTTATTGGGAATTGTGTTTGCAGTGATGTGGCAAGCTGCATTAATAGCTGTTTTTCTGTTTTTAATTATTCTTATTTTTTCAAAATATGTATCGCTGGGTTCTATGCTGGCAGGTTTGGCTTTTCCTGTATTAATCATTTTTGTGTTCGAAGAACAAGCCCCATCACTAAAGATATTTTCGGGTGTTATTGCCGTGTTGGTTTTGGTAACGCATCAAAAAAATATTACCCGCCTTGCGCAAGGTGCGGAAAACAAAACCTACCTTTTCAAAAAGAGAACTTAACTCTTCTCTGTTAGTATCTATAACCTATTCTTCTGTTTCGCTGGTTAAAATTGTTACTTTTGTTAATGTAGGTCGTAAGAGGTAAAAGAAATTGAAATCTATTCACAATACATCGTTTCCTCTGCTGGTAAATAATATTTACCGCACGCTGCTTTTATTCATCATTGCGGTCTTATCTATTTCGTTTATCGATGGCTTTAAATCGGAAGCCGATATGATTAAAAATGCCGAGAAGCTTTTTACCGAAAAAAAATATTCTGAGGCTCTTGAGTTTTATGCACAGCTAGCAAGTAACCATTCTGATGATGCTGATTACAGTTATAAATACGGAACTTGTTTGCTTTACGCTGGTGCCGACAAAGAGGAAGCACTTAAGTTTTTAAAGTTTTCGGTAACTAAAACAGGCGTTGATCCTATGGCTTATTTCTTTTTGGGAAAAGCTTATCAACTCAATTACTATTTCAAAGAGGCAATTGAATCGTACACCGATTTTAAAGGAAGGGCCCCTGTTAAAGTATTAAAAGAGTATGAAGTAGCATCTTTAATTAAACAATGTGAAGAGGGGAAAGCGGTGATACAGGATATTCAGTCTGTAAATGTGTTGAGTAAAAAAGAGGCTTCTAGAGCCGAGTTTTTTAGATCTTATGATTTGGGGCAGTTCGATAGAAAAATTTTAGTGAAGCCCGATGATTTTAAAACCAAATTGGATAAAAAGTTAATCGAATCATCGCTTATAGTTCATAGCCCTAGCGCGCAAGAGGTGTATTTTTCTAGTTATGGTGAAAAGGGCGAAAACGGACGAGATATTTACAAAGTGGTGTTGTTTGCCGATCAAACAAAGAGTGCTCCTTTAAATGTAGGTCCGAGTATCAACACTCCTTACGATGAAGATTATCCTTATTTGCATCCTAACGGACGAGTATTGTACTTCGCTTCTAAAGGTCACAATAGCTTAGGTGGTTATGATATTTATCGCTCACAATTAGATGTCAATACTCGGTTATGGGGGCCAGCAGTTAACCTTGGTTTTGCCATTAACTCACCCGATGATGATATTTTGTACATTACAGATATAAGCGAAAATGTGGCTTATTTCGCCTCATCTC
>CAMDPJ010000019.1 GCA_945903925.1 Chryseobacterium gleum | reverse complement strand
TGTTTGTCCGGGCGGATTTATCGTTCTTCAACCTTCTCCTGCAACTTATGCATTCTATGAGTGGAGCACAGGTGCAAGTGGCGCAAACAAAGATACCATTCATTACAACAAGCCAAACACTACTGTTTGGGTTAAAGTCACCGATGCCAATGGCTGCAGCGATAGTGCTTTTGCTAATATTACCATGGGTGATACTTTACATGTTGATTTTGGCGGACCGAAAGACGTTTGTGCCGATCAGTCAATTGTGTTGAATGCAGCGCAATATGGGCCTTTCACACCTGTAACACATTACACGTGGACTCCAGCAGCTCCCGACCAAGCAACATTAAGCGTCACATCACCAGGAACCTACAGTGTTTTGGTGGAAGATGGAAGAGGTTGCCAAGGCGACGCTCAGGTTGAAGTAACAATACGTCCTTTACCAGCAGTTGATCTTCATGATAGCTCGGTATGTTTTACAGGAAAAGAGGTAGTTAATGTATCTGTACTTTCAGGATTTAAAACCTACAGCTGGTCTAATGGATCAATACAAAATAATACTACTGTTTTGAAACCCGAAAAAGTAAAGTTGATTGTTACCAATAATTTTGATTGTGCTGCTGCCGATAGTGCTATGTTTACCGACTTCTGTGAGCCTACCCAATTGTGTTTTCCCAATGTGGTTACACCTAATGACGATGGTAACAATGATGAGTTTATGCCTTGTAAAGACGATATGATTTTGATTAACGATGGCAATTACAAAAGTATCGTAAACAATATTTTACATATTGATCTTCAAATTTACGACAGATGGGGCGTGCGCGTATTTCAATCGTTAAACAGCTTGCCTAGCTGGGATTGTACTTACCTTGGCAATAGAGTAGCTCCCGCTGTATATTATTACGTTGTGCGTTACTCCGATTCGGCCAAGAATGATTATGAACAAACAGGCTGGGTGCAAGTGGTCGCTCCCGAATAAGAAAGATAAAATCATTAAAAGCGGCAATATTTCTTGCCGCTTTTTTTGTTTCTGCTATCTTTGAAAAAAAAGCACTGTGCAAGTAACCATTTTAATCAACTCAGGAGAACATACGTTTTCTACCAATCCGGATGAACCGGTAAAAAGTATCACCGTTAAAGATGAGCCTATCTTTAAGCTTACTCTATTTGATGGTGAAGGAAATTCAGAAGATTTTGAAATTCCAAACTGCAAAATAATTACGGTAGAAGGGGTTAAGTTCAAAGAAGAAGTAGTAGTTTCTAATTCATTAATTTTCTCTTTCGATGTAGAAAAAAGCGAAGAAGAGGAAGTAATTGAAATTGAGTTGTTAAACGATAGCGATATTTGGGATAGCGGATTTGCACAAGGATATTTCTTCGATGTAGAAACTATTCCAGCTAAATTAAGAGATATTGAATTGGGTTAATTATGTCATTAATCGATAAAATAAATAAGGTAAAAGAATTTCATGAAGCTTTTGGAATTCAAAACAACGAAGCGCCTACAACACAATTAAGCAAAGAAGAAATTCAATTGCGCTTCGATCTAATTAAAGAGGAGAATGAAGAATATTTAGAAGCGGCCAACAACGGCGATATAGTAGAAATTGCCGATGCTTTGGGCGATCAATTGTACATTTTATGCGGCACTATGTTGAAACATGGTTTGCAATATAAAATGGAAGAAGTATTCGATGAAATTCAAAGAAGTAACATGTCGAAATTGGGTGCCGACGGAAAACCTATCTACCGCGAAGATGGTAAGGTGATGAAGGGCCCCAACTATTTTAAACCCGATATCAAATCTATTTTAGAGAAGTGATTTCTCTTTGAGGTTATCAACACAAGCCTTGATTTTGTTAGTAAAAAGCGACGTTGTTATAGCAACGTCGCTTTTTTGTTTGCGTTATACTAGCACAGTACTTGCTATTTAAATTTCGTGCAAATTTTATTCATTAAAATTACTGCTTATGGAAGACTTCAGTTTAAATTATCAGCATCGCTACCCACGAATTGAGTTCAGCAATGGAACAAAACTATTTGGAACTCTATGGGCAATATACAACAGCAGAAAAAGAAAGATGGATTATTATTTCGCCGATTCAAGCGAGATGAGAAAACTCAATAATGATAACCCGGCTTTTTTAATAGAGGCAATTAAAAGATTAAAACATTTGGTGCGCAAAGAAGATATTGTTGCTGTTGAATATTTGAATTAAGCGTTCTGTAGGGGCGAGCTGCCGCTCGCCCACAAAAATGTTATTGATATTTCTATTGACGGGCGAGCAGCAGCTCGCCCCTACAAGAATCCTAATAAGTGTTAAGCCTTTTTTATAGTGTTTCGTTTTGCTGTACATTTACTCACAATGCTTTAAATTGTGAAATTATCTTACATTAAAATGCTCGTTTTGTTAATGACGGGTGCGCTTGTGGGGCTTACGTCTATCCAATTTTATTGGGTGCAATCGGCCATGGAAATTAAAGAGCAGCAGTTTGGTGAAAACGTAGGGAGAGCGCTAAATACCGCAGTGTACAACATCGAAAAAGTAGAGGCAGCTAATTACATTAAAAATCATAATTTAAACGGTGAAGTGCCTGCAGATATGTCGTCGCTATTGATAGATATGGCTGCGCCAGGAGATTCTTGTTGCTTTAAATTAAGCGATGTTGTTAAAACAAAAACAGAGGGAATATCTGAATATATTACCGCCGATGGCATTCACATTAAGAGAAACCGCCGAGAGATTTTAACGCAGTGTTTCAAAGACCGTAAAAATGAGCACTTTAAAAAAGGAAATGTTTTTCCTGCAGCGGCTTCTCAAAAAACAAGCATGGTAAGTGAAATCATCAACGATTTAATGAACATGCAAAACTTACGTGTAGAGGAAAGAATCGACCCAGAGATTGTGCGCTTAATGTTAGAAGGAGAATTTCAACGCATGAACATCAGCACAGAGATGAGTTTCGGCGTGGTATCGCAAATGAATGGTGTGCTGCTGAAAGAGAAAGACGCATCTGATAAAAAATTGTTGGAGAGCCCCTATAAGATCAAAATGTTCCCTGGCGAATTCTCTATGTATCCCAATTATTTAAGTGTTTATTTTCCGCGTGAAAAAGGCTTTTTGTTGCAGTCGCTCAGTGGTGTGTTGGCTATTTCGATATTGTTTATTGGCACCATCATTTTTGTGTTTTGGTATAGTTTAAACGTGATTTTAAAGCAAAAGAAATTGGCGATTGTAAAAAATGATTTCATCAACAACATGACGCACGAATTGAAAACGCCCATCTCTACTATCTCTTTGGCTTGTGAAGTGTTAAAAGACAAAGACATTCCTAAGAGTGAAGAGCGATTGGGCCATTATGTTGATGTGATTAATGAAGAGAACAAGCGCTTGGGTGTGTTGGTTGAAAATGTGTTGCAATCGGCAGTTTGGGACCGTCCCGATTTTAAATTGAACAAAAGTGAATTAGATGTTCACGAAATTATTTTAAGTATTGCTTCTCGTTTCGATGTGCAAGTTGATGCGCGTGAAGGACGAATTGATGTTGATTTTGGCGCCAACGATCCTTTTGTAGAAGCCGATAAAGTGCATTTCACCAATGCTATTTCTAACTTGTTAGACAACGCTATTAAATATTCTACAGACAAACCATTGATTAAAATTTCTACCAAGAACGTAGAATCGGGAATTGCCATTTCAGTGACCGACAATGGAATTGGAATTGGTAAAGAAGAGCAGAAAAAAATATTTGAAAAATTATATCGTGTACATACTGGTAACCTTCACGATGTTAAAGGTTTCGGATTGGGGTTGAGCTATGTTAAAGCAATTGTAGATCAACACCAAGGAGAAATTCAAGTGAAGAGTCAGCTAGGAGAAGGCAGCACATTTATTTTATTTATCCCTAAAACACAAAGTCATGAGCACAGAAAAAACTAAAATTTTATTGGTGGAAGACGACCGCAATTTGGGTAATCTTTTGAAAGATTATTTAATCGCAAAAGGCTTTGATACTACTTTAGAAGTAGATGGCGACAAGGGCTTAAAAGCATTTAGTGCTGCTACTTATGATATGTGCGTTTTAGATATCATGATGCCTATCAAAGATGGATTTACTTTGGCTAAAGAAATAAGAAATACCGATAAAAATATTCCTATTATTTTTCTTACGGCACGTTCATTAAAGGAAGATAAATTAGAGGGATTTCGTTCGGGTGGTGATGACTATATCACTAAGCCGTTCACCATGGAAGAGCTGTTGGCGCGAATTCAGGCGGTGTTGCGTAGAACCAAGTTGGGCGAGGCTAATGCTCCTGCCGACAAGAGGAATTTTACGATTGGCAAATACGAATTTGATTACGATCACAGTTTATTGAAAGGGCCTACAGGCGACCAAAAACTAACCAGCAAAGAATCAGAATTGTTGAGAATGTTAAGTGAAAATGCCAACAATGTTTTAGAGAGAACAGTGGCCTTAAATCACATTTGGAAAGACGACAGTTATTTCAATGCACGAAGTATGGATGTGTACATTACTAAATTGCGTAAATATTTAAGAGAAGATAGCACCATTGAAATTGTGAATGTGCATGGTAGAGGTTTTAAACTAAGCGTTGGTTAGTTTTTTTTGATGCTAGCGTAACTAATCAACTTTCCTTCTTTTCAAGGCTACCTTGTATACACAAGTTGTTTTTATAGATTCGGGCAAAAAAAACAATGTTTAGTCCTAAATTCACGCATTGCTTTTCCGAAGTACGATTAGATGCACGTGTTAAAGAAATGCTATAGGAACTTGGTAATCGGCTTCAGTATTCGGTTCTTCAAATAAGTAATGATCGCTCAAGCCAAATGGGTTGGCATCGGTTTTTAAATAATTACAAAACGAGTGAAGAAAAAATTATTTCGCGAATTAGTGATTCTTGTAATGAACGAATATCCAATCGAATCGTTTTGTGCATACAAGATACTACGGCGATAAATTTGTATTCTCATAGAAGCAGGATAAAGGAGGACGAATACATTGGTTCAATGTCACATAAAGAATATGGTTTAGGATATGCACGGTAGCTTCTCTAAGAGGGATTCCACACCGGGAGTTAACTCTTGATTTTTACTTCAACTCAATCACCTCCACCCACTTCTTATCCTGCATCGTCACAAACAACCTTTTCTCATCATTACTAAAAGCAACATTGGTTGGCTTTAATCCGTGCAAAGTATAGGTGTAAAGAATTTTTCCTTCTCCAGAAATTTTAAGCACACATCCTTTGTCGTAACGCGCCACAAATATATTTCCTTTGCTATCACAGCGCATTCCATCTATTCCGCCATCGTTAAAGGAAATCAGTAATGTTTTGTTCGAGATATTTCCTAACGAGTCCACATCGAATGTCCAGATGTTTCTTTGCACGCTTTCGTTAACGTAAAGAGTTTTGTTGTTGGGGCTAATTTCAATACCGTTAGTAGTGCCCATACTATCGCTTAATAAATGTGTTGAACCATCAACATTTACTCTCCACAATTTACCATTTCCCTTTTTCCAGTTAGGATCGCTACAAAAAATAATTCCGTTTTTCATCATCGTTAAATCGTTGGGCTGATTCATCAGCGAGTCTCGCGCGTGAACAGAAATCTTCTTTGTTTTTAAATTGATCTTTAAAATTTGGTGTCCCAAATAATCGGCAACGAACATTTCATTTTTATCATTAAATCGAATACCATTGCCAATGCTTCCTTTGGGTAAATTGATAAATAGTTTAGGTGCTTTTATTCCTTTTTTGATAATG
Organism: Chryseobacterium gleum; assembly: GCA_945903925.1. GTDB lineage: Bacteria > Bacteroidota > Bacteroidia > Flavobacteriales_C > JAHEZL01. The sequence goes on along the minus strand of CAMDPJ010000019.1, from coordinate 12,064 downwards.
CCTATGCTTCCTTCGTGATTGAAATTTACTAGGTATAAATCGCCGTTTTTATCTACGCACGGACCTTCAATTCCAGCAGTGAAAAGGGAGTCACAAAGAATTGTAGAATCGTAATTTACTTTTTCTCCTTCCTTACTTTTCTGTGAAGGGGTAGGGCAGGCAACTATAAAAAATAAGGGTGCTAATAACGTGATTTTTGAATCAAGTAAATCCTTTAATCCTTTAATCATGGTTCAGATTATTTGTGCAGCAAGTTGGCGTTTTCAATGAAATCTAAAATCTCTTTCATCCCTTCTTTTTTCTCTGCTGAGGTGATGAATATAGGAGGTAATTCTTCCCAATAGCCCAACAAAACTTTTTTGTAGTGATTTATGTTTTGTTCTTTTTTTGATAAAGAAAGCTTATCGGTTTTTGTGAAAGCTAAAACCAATGGAACCTGATTTTCGCCCAGCCAGTTGATGAATTGTAAATCTATTTTTTGTGGTTCTAGTCGGCTATCAATCAACACAAAAGTATATTGCAATTGCTCTCTTTGTAAAAGATAGTCGCTAATCATAGCGCCAAACAATTCCTTTTTTGTTTTAGAAACTTTAGCGTAGCCATAACCAGGTAAATCGGTGATGTGCCAATTTTGGTTGACAAGGAAATGATTGATAAGTTGTGTTTTTCCCGGAGTAGAACTGGTTTTAGCCATGTTCTTTACGTTCACTAAGGAATTGATTAAGCTTGATTTGCCAACGTTTGATCGGCCAATAAAAGCGTATTCGGGAAAAGGGAAAACGGGACACTGACTAACTTTTTCGCTGCTCTTCGCAAATTCAGCCGAATGTATAATCATTAATTAATTTTGTTTCTCAACAACCAGTCACCTAAAATAGCATTGAACTCATCATGATGTTCCATCATTGGCGCATGACCGCACTCATCTATCCACTTCAATTCAGAAGTTTTGATATGTGCATGAAATTCTTCTGCAACTTCTGGTGGAGTGATGATGTCGTTTTTACCCCAAAGCAACAATACAGGAATGTTTATTTTATGTAAATCGTCTTTAACGTTATGGCGAATAGCGCTTTTAGCCAAAGCCAAAACTCTAATTAGTTTGTTTCTGTTGTTTACAATCTCAAACACTTCATCTACCAATTCTTCGGTGGCGTGTTTAGGGTCGTAAAATGTAGAAGCTGTCTTATCTTTAATGAAATTTCTATCTTCTCTTTTTGGGTAAGATCCGCCAAAAGCATTTTCATACAAACCAGAACTTCCAGTTAATACCATTCTTTCTATTTTCTCAGGCCATCTTTCTTGGTAAACCAAGGCAACGTGGCCGCCTAATGAATTACCCAACAAAGAAACCTTTTCAAATTCCTTGTGCTTTATAAATTTCTTAACGAATTCGGCTAAAGTTTTAACGCCAGTTGTTAAAACAGGCATATCGTACAAAGGCAACATTGGTATTACGATTTTGTATTGTCCTTTGAAATGTTCTATTAGATATTCGAAATTCGAAAGTGTTCCAAACAAACCATGAAGTAAGACAATTACTTCTCCTTCTCCTTCTTCGATGTATTTATATTTCCCGTCGTCTATTACCGTGTAATTTGCCATAGTGAGTTGTCTCTGTTTGCTACAAAAATAACAAAATATTCATACCAAAACAGTCTTTGCGCATGGAGGTCGCTTATTGTTGTTGATTTTGATTGTACTCCCACTCAAAAATCTCATTGTTTGCCTAGCTATTAGAAACAATAGAACAAAAGTTTTCAACAATGTGGCATGTAGTGGGAAAAAGTGGTAATTCTTCCTTATATTTACAGCATAATCCACTCAAAGGCGCAAAAACAAAGGGAATGACGAATTTCATCGGAGAATACGATAGTAAGTTGGATGACAAAGGTCGTTTGATGTTGCCTTCTGGTTTGAAGAAGCAATGTTCTGCGCAATTTGATGGAAAGTTTGTGGTGAATCGCGGCTTGGAAAACTGTTTGGTTTTGTACCAAAAATACGATTGGGAAGTGGTGTCGGGAAAAATTGCCAAGCTGAATCAATTCGTCTTAAAAAATCGTCAGTTCATTAGAAGGTTTAACAATGGCGCAACTTCTTTGGAGTTGGATAGTGCTGGAAGGTTGTTGATTCCCAAAAAATTATTGGAATACGCAGGTATTACTAAAGAAACTATTTTATTTGGCTATGCTGATAAAATTGAAATATGGTCGAAGGAAGCTTACGAGAAAATGATGAACGAAGAGCAAGATTTTGCTGCTTTGGCTGAAGAAGTAATGGGGAAACCTGAAGACGATAAGGGTGAGTGATTATCATGTGCCGGTGCTGTTGCATGAGTGTTTAGACGCTTTGCAAATTAAGGGAGACGGCGTGTATGTGGATGTTACTTATGGTGGTGGTGGCCACTCGAAAAAGATTTTAGAGAGATTGACGTCAGGAAAATTACTGGCTTTCGATAGAGACGGCGATGCGATTAAAAATGAAGTGGAAGATGAGCGCCTTATTTTAGTGAACGATAATTTTAGTGAGTTGGCTAAATACGTGAAATTGTATCGATTGAAAGTAGATGGAATTTTAGCCGATTTTGGTATTTCATCGTGGCAAATTGATGCGGCAGAAAGAGGTTTCTCTTTAAGATTTGATGCCGACTTAGATATGCGCATGGATAAGCGGGCAGGGCTTTCTGCAAAAGACGTTCTTAATCAGTATGAAGAAGCAGCACTGAGTAAAATTTTGAAAGAGTATGGTGAAATAATGAATGCACGCCAGGTGGCGCGACAAATTATTGCCCACAGAACCCTTCAGCCTTTTCAAACTACTTTCGATTTGAAAAAATCGGTGGAAAGTTTGTCGCCTAAAATGGAACAAAATCGTTTTTACGCGCGCATTTTTCAAGCGATAAGAATTGAAGTAAACAAGGAGCTAGAAGAGATTAAATCTTTTTTAATCGCAAGCGAACAAGTGTTGGCGCGTGGAGGGAGATTGGCGTGTATTTCTTACCATTCTTTAGAAGATAGATTGGTAAAAAATCACATGAGAGCAAGCAATGAAAGTGGTGAAGTAGAGACAGATATTTTTGGCCATTCTACAACGCAATGGAAAGTGCTTACCAAAAAACCAATTTTGCCTACTGAAAATGAAATACGAATAAATAGCAGAGCACGCAGTGCTAAATTGAGAATAGCAGAAAAGAAATGAGCGAACTATTAGATAATATAGAAGAACAAGAAAAACCTAAAAAAGCGAAGAAAAGTTTTTTAGGTAGAAAATTTAGCGAGGAAAAGGCTTATGCCATTTTGCCCTTCGCTACTTTTTTAACGCTACTGGCCTTGATCTATATCGCCAACTCTTATTATGTAGAAAGTTCTATCAGAAAAATTAGCAAACTGCAAACGAGCATTCATGAATTAAGAGCAGAAGATGTTGAGCTTAAAACTCAATTGAATATGAGAACACGCCAGTCGGAAATTATTTTAAGAGCAGAAAGCCAAGGCTTGAAACCTCTTACTAATCAGCCAACCGGAATAATTCAAATGAAGTTGAACGAACAAAAAAAAGATTGAAGTGGACGTAAAAAAGGATATTCTTAGGAGAGTATATCTTACCTTTTTTGTGATGACAGCCTTCGCGGTGATAGTCATCGCCCAAATCATCAACCTCCAATTTTTCCAAGCAAAAAAAATTAAAGAATCGGTAGTTGCTAAAACTGCTGGGTATAGAATCGTGGAGGCCAATCGCGGTGATATTTATTCTTGCGATGGTAGTTTAATGGCTACCACCATGACGTATTATTTGGTGGGTATGGATTTAAGTTCTCGCGCCCTCGACGATAAAGATTTTAAAGAAAATATTGGCCCGTTGTGCGATAGTTTAGAAGATCTTTTAAAATTAAAAACAGCCAACGAATACCGCAGGGAATTAGAAGAAGCAAGAAGAACAAAAAGAAAGTGGTATAAATTACACGATGGTTTAACTTTCTCTGAATTTCGACGCCTCAAACAATTTCCACTTTTCAAAAAAGGCAAGTATGAAAGTGGTTTGGTCTATTCACGAATTGTAAGACGCGAGCGCCCTTACGAAATGTTAGCCTACCGAACTATTGGTAATGTAGATGTAAAACCTATTGGTATTGAAGGGGCTTACAATTTAGAGTTGCGTGGTGAAAATGGCTTGCAATACCAGCGTAAAATTGGTGAAGGAATTTGGGTGCCTATTGATGATGCGAACTCTTTAGAACCGCAAGATGGTGGTGATATTTATACTACCATCGATATGAATGTACAAGATATTGCCGAAACAGAATTGTTGCGCAATATGAGAAAGTTCGAAGCCGATCATGGTTGCGTAGTGGTGATGGAAGTGGCAACAGGAAAAATTCGTGGTATTGCCAATTTGAAATTAGATTCTATGGGAAGATATCACGAAGAAATAAATTATGCGGTGGGTGATGCTATCGAACCTGGTTCGGTGTTTAAATTGGCTTCTTACATGGTGGGATTAGAAGAAGGTAAATTCACCAAAGAAACCAAAGTAGAAACAGGAAGTGGTGTGTACAATGTTTACAATTTAAAAGCGAGCGATTTAGATCACGGTCCGTACGGAAATATCACTGTTCAAAGAGCTTTCGAGTTATCATCAAACGTTGCTATCGTAAAATTAACCGACGAGAATTACAGAAATAATCCTCAAGATTTTGTGAATCGTTTGTATAAATTCGGACTCACAGAAGAACTAGGAATTCGCATTGAAGGAGAAGGAAAACCATTGGTTAGATTTCCTGGCGGACCGGGCTGGTCGGGAGTTGCTTTGGCTTCTATGTGTTACGGTTATGGCTTAAGAGTTACGCCTTTGCAATTACTATCTTTCTATAATGCGGTAGCCAACAACGGACGTAAAATGAAACCGCTCTTTGTAGAAAAAATTGTGAGCAAAGAAGGTGTAGTGAAAATATTTCCTGTGGAAGAATTGAATCATGCTATTTGTTCTAAAGAAACTATTCGTCAGGCCAAAGCAATGTTAGAAGCTGTTGTAGAAACAGGAACTGCTAGCGGAATAAAAAGTGATAAATATAAAATTGCAGGTAAAACAGGAACAGCAAAATTTGGCTATACCAAAGACAAAAACGAGAGAGGTCATTACAATTCTTCTTTCATTGGTTATTTTCCTGCCGACAATCCTAAGTATTCTATTTGTGTGGTGATCACCGATCCTAATAGAGATAAAGGATATTACGCTTCGCAAGTGGCAGCGCCAGTTTTCAAAGCTATATCTGATAGAATTTGGGCAACGATGATTGATACAACAAAACAGTTGAAAGCAAAAACTATTGAGTTGGTGGCAGAAAAAATGAAACCCATCATGGTGGAAGACAGAAATGAATTGTCGAAGAAATTGCCTGCAAAGAGATTGGCGAATCCGCGCATTGTTGCAGTGCCCAACAAAGGGGTAAACATGGTGCCAGATTTAATAGGAATGGGTTTGAAAGATGCTGTGTTTATTTTAGAAAATATGGGCATGAATGTTAAAATTTCAGGGCGCGGAGTAATCGCAAAACAATCTATTGCGCCTGGCACACATATCACTAAAGGAACTAAAATCATTATTGAATTGATCTAAATGAAATATTCAATCTCTTAAAAGAAAATTGAGAATGAACATTCGATCTCACAAATAAAAAACAAAATAGAAACAGATGAAATTATTATCCGACATATTATACAAGGCTGGTATCGACGAGATAAAAGGTACCACAAAGTTGGCCATTACTTCTATCTGTTTTGATTCTCGTTCTGTTGCAAAATCTTCTTTGTTTGTTGCGGTTAAAGGAACAAAAGTAGATGCGCACAACTTTATTGATGGCGCTATTGCTGATGGTGCTATCGCTGTGGTTTGCGAAAAATTTCCTGCCGATATGAACGAAAAAATCACTTACATTCAAGTGAAAGATTCGAGCTTTGCTTTGGGAATTATTGCATCTAACTTTTTCGATAATCCTTCTGAAAAATTACAGCTAGTTGGTATCACTGGCACCAACGGAAAAACAACGACAGCCACTTTGTTGTACACTCTTTTTAAGAGCACAGGAAAAAAAGTGGGTTTACTTTCTACAGTAAAAAATCTTATCAACAACGAAGTTTCTATATCAACACATACCACCGGAGATGCTATACAAATCAATGCTTTGCTTAGCGAAATGGTGAAGAAAGGTTGTACGCATTGTTTCATGGAAGTGAGCTCGCATGCCATTCATCAAAACAGAATTGCAGGTTTGCAATTTGATGGTGCCGTGTTTACAAACATTACGCACGATCATTTAGATTACCACAAAGATTTCAATGAATATATCAAAGCGAAGAAAATGTTTTTCGATCATCTTTCTTCTTCTGCTTTTGCTTTAACCAATAGCGACGATCGACATGGCGACACTATGGTATTGAATACTCGCGCTAAGGTGCATACTTACGGTTTAAAATCGATGGCCGATTTTAAATGCAAAATTTTAGAAAATCGTTTTTCTGGTTTGTTGTTGAATATAGATAACAATGAAGTGTGGACGCGCTTAGTGGGCCAGTTTAACGCTTACAACTTATTGGCTGTTTATGCTACATCAATTTTGTTAGGCGAAGACAAAACAATTGTGCTTACTTCATTGAGTTCTTTGTCTTCTGTAGAAGGAAGATTTCAATATGTGAAAGCGAAAAATGGAATCGTGGGAATTGTAGATTATGCCCATACTCCCGATGCTTTGGAAAATGTTTTGAGTACCATCAACGGTATTAGAACAGGTAACGAAACATTGATTACAGTGGTGGGTTGTGGTGGCGATAGAGATGCTGCTAAAAGACCTTTGATGGCGACCATTGCTTGTGAAAAAAGCGATAAAGTAATTCTTACCTCCGATAATCCGCGCAGTGAAGACCCAGAAGAAATTATTACGCAAATGAAGAAGGGGGTGGACGCTGTGAATTACAAAAAAACATTGGCGATTCTCGATAGAAATGAAGCGATAAGAACCGCAGTGGCTATGGCCAATCCGGGCGACATAATTTTAGTTGCAGGTAAAGGTCACGAAAAATACCAAGAGATAAAAGGGGTGAAACATCCTTTCGATGACTTAGAAATATTAGATGAAAATTTAAAAACAATTGAAGGATAATGTTGTACTATTTATTCAAATACTTAGATGAGATGAATGTTCCGGGAGCCGGAGTTTTTCAATACATCACTTTTCGCACTTTATTGGCGCTAGTGCTTTCTTTAATTATATCCATGGTTTTGGGAAAACGTATTATTGAACTCTTGCGAAGAATGCAGGTGGGAGAAACTGTTCGCGATTTAGGATTGGAAGGTCAGCTTAAAAAACAAGGTACACCCACCATGGGTGGTTTAATGATTTTAGCTGCTATTGTTATCCCTACTTTGTTGTTTGCACGTTTAGAAAATGTGTACATCATCATCATGTTAATTACTACCATTGGCCTAGGTTTTCTGGGTTTTTTGGATGATTATATTAAAGTTTTCAAAAAAAATAAGGAGGGTTTACAAGGCAAATTTAAGATTATCGGTCAAGTAGGAATCGGGCTGATAGTAGGTACTATTTTGTTCTTAAATGAAAATGTTGTGGTGGCCGAACCTGTTAACGAAAATCAGATTGTAAACAGTAAGTCAGCAAAGCCAGAATTTAAAAATGTGAAGTCGATGACTACTACTATTCCCTTCATGAAGGACAATGAATTGGATTATGGAAAGGTGGTGGAATATTTTGGATTTGATCCTTTGAAGTGGGCGTGGATTATTTTTATTCCTGTGGTAATTTTAATTGTTACAGCTGTATCGAACGGTGCAAACCTAACAGATGGAATTGATGGATTGGCCGGAGGTTCCTCGGCTATAATTGGAACAACATTAGGAGTTTTGGCATACGTAAGTGGTAACTATTATTTCGCCGATTATTTAAATATTATGTACTTGCCCAACATAGGTGAACTCGTAATTTTTATGGGTGCTTTCGTTGGTGCTTGTATCGGATTTTTATGGTACAACTCTTATCCAGCTCAAGTTTTTATGGGCGATACAGGAAGTTTGTCGTTGGGTGGTATCATCGCTGTTTTTGCTATTGCTATCAGAAAAGAATTGTTGATTCCTATCATCTGTGGAATCTTCTTGGTAGAAAATTTATCGGTCATTATGCAGGTAAGTTATTTTAAATACACCAAGAAAAAATATGGCGAAGGAAGAAGAATATTTTTAATGTCGCCGCTGCATCATCATTACCAGAAAAAAGGAATTCACGAAGCAAAAATTGTAACTCGTTTTTGGATTGTAGGAATCATTTTAGCAGTGTGCGCCATTGCCACATTAAAATTGAGATAGAAGAAAATGTCGAACAAAACACTCATAGTATTAGGTGCTGGCGAAAGCGGTGTAGGTGCTGCCATTCTTGGTAAGCAGAAGGGCTATACTGTTTTTGTTTCTGATGGTGGAGTGATTAGCGACGACTACAAAAAGATTTTAGACGATTACGAAATTACATTTGAGAGTGGTGAACACAAAGAAGTTTTCAACTATCAACCCGCAGTAATTGTTAAGAGTCCGGGAATTTCAGAAAAAACAGAACTTGTTCAACATTTTTTGAAGAAAAATATAGCTGTGATTTCAGAAATTGAATTCGCAGGAATGTATAAAAATGAAAATGCAAAGATGATTTGCATTACCGGAAGTAATGGAAAAACCACCACAGCTTTGCTTACTTATCACTTGCTAAAAAGTGCAGGTTATGATGTTGGTTTGGGTGGAAATATAGGAATGAGTTTAGCGAGAATGGTGGCCGAAAACCCTCATGAATACTATGTTGTAGAGCTAAGTAGTTTCCAATTAGACGGTATGTTTTCTTTCAAAGCCGACATTGCCATTTTATTAAATATTACACCCGATCATCTCGACAGATACGACTACAAATTTGAAAATTATATAGCTTCGAAATTTAGAATTTTACAAAATCAGGACTCTAAAAATTCATTTGTTGTTAACAAAGACGACGAAGTAATGAACAGCTTTTGCACGGGAAAAGTCTTTGGCGGAAAAAAATATTTAATCAGTAATATTGGTGACGCAAATTCGGTGGGGAATGAGCGTGAAATAATTTTTGAAGTCGACGATAAAAAAGTGACGATTTCTACTAACGTTCTTACAATTTCTGGATTGCACAACAGATACAACGCAATGGCGGCAGGAACTGCAGCATTGCTCGTGGGTTTAAATCAACAACAAATCGAAAACGGATTCAGCACTTTTAAAAATGCAGAACATCGTTTGGAAAAAGTGGCGACTATTGATGGCGTAGAATATATCAACGATTCGAAAGCCACAAATGTTGATTCGGTGTGGTATGCTTTAGAGAGTATAAAAACTCCTGTGATATGGATTGTAGGAGGAGTTGACAAGGGTAACGACTATTCAGTGTTGATGACTTTTGTTAATAAAAAGGTGAAAGGCATCATCTGTTTAGGCAAAGACAATTCTAAATTGCAAATACAGTTTGGAGGAAGCGGAAAATTATTTCATTCTACAAATTCAATTGTTGATGCAATAACAAAAGCAAAAGAATGGGGAGTGAAAGGTGATACGGTTTTATTGTCGCCAGCCTGCGCTAGTTTTGATTTATTTAAGAATTATATAGATAAAGGAATTCAGTTTAAGAATATAGTGCACCAATTAGTAACGCAACAATAAAGACTAGAATCTATGACAAAAGGGAACTTCGAATTTCAAGACAAAATTCAAACGGGGCCATCTATGGCTGAAAACATCAAAAAAGATTTCGAGAAAATTCGTAAGGAAGTTGTTCGTGAAAGTTTTTCTGAATTTGAAAATGTAGAGCATCGTTTAGAGTTTGTTGCGAATATTCACGGCATCGAATACATTAACGATTCGAAAGCAACGAATGTAAATTCTACTTGGTATGCTTTAGAAAGAATGACCAAAGAGGTCGTGTGGATTGTAGGTGGTGTAGATAAATCGGTGGACTATTCTTCTTTGCAAGATTTGGTAAAAGAAAAGGTGAGATGCGTGGTGTACATCGGTACTGAAAAAAATAAAGCGTTCGAAGCATTTTTAGATAAAGTTCAAATGATTGTGGCTGCTGCAACAATGGAGGAGGCTGTGAAAATGGCTTACTGCGCTGCTTCAAAAGGAGAGGCTGTTTTAATGTCGCCTGCTTCTGCAAGTTTCAACATGTTTGAAAATTACGAGGAAAGAGGGAATAGATTTAAGCAATTGGTGAGAAGTTTATAGTTGAAATTGTTTGGCATATCCAAGAAAAATCGGATATTTACGCAGGAGTAATAAATGGATTTGATTGCATATGATACGAATATTTTTGCTGATAAAAGGCTATGGTTCTACTAAAGAGAAGTTACTCTTTCTCTTGACCATCCTTATACTCGGCATATTTATTCTTACTGTTTATGTGATTTGTCAGATGGTACAAGGTGTGCAGCAAATTTCAACTGAAGCAGCTCCTCTTTTAGATGAAAATGGCAATCCTTATGACGTGGAAGGCCTGAACGAAGAAACACCACAGCTGACAAATTCATACAACAATGGCCAATACAACTGACTCTGAAAATCAAGCAAGAATTTTTCTTTCCAGTATCTACGATAAACTTCGCGGTGACAAAATAATTTGGTGGATCGTCATCATGCTTTCTCTTCTTTCTATCGTGATGATTTATTATTCTACCGCTTCTTTAGTGTACCGTTTTCAAGGCGGAAATTCTTTGTACTACGTAGGTAAGCACATTTTCATTCTGGCACTGGGCATCACTATGATGTATTTTACACATCTGCTCAAATACATTTACTATTCTCGTATTTCACAAATTCTTCTTTTTATTTCTGTGCCTCTTCTGCTTTTTACTTTGCTGTCGGGAGTAAGTGAAGATTCTGCCGACAGATGGATTGAAATTCCAGGAATTGGTGTGAGCTTTCAAACTTCCGATTTAGCGAAAATGGCACTCATCATGTATTTGGCAAGGGTACTGCACAAAAACCAAAATCAGAAAATGACTTTCAAAGAAATTTTCGTCCCCGTTATTTTACCGATTTTTATTGTTTGCGGACTCATCGTTAAAGTAAATTTTTCTACCACGGCTCTAATTTTTGGAACATGTATCGTTTTGCTTTTTATTGGTAGAGTTCCTATGAAACATATTTTGTCTACTATTGGTTTGGCTATAGGTGCCTTCCTTATTTTTGTGATGGTGGTGAAAATTGTTGCGCCCGATAACAACCGTGTTCTCACTTGGCAGCACCGTGTGGAAGCGTGGATTGGTGGAGGAGAAAAAGGAGCGCAAGATGAAGCAGAAACTGAAGCAAATTATCAAAGTAGCTTATCGAAAGCGGCTATCGTGAGTGGTGGTGTAGTAGGAAATTATTTCAGTGGTAAAAATGAAAATCCTTTGCCTCCTCAATCTTCATCAGATTTTATCTACGCTACCGTGGTAAAAGAATTGGGTCTGATAGGCGGAATTTTTGTGGCGTTGATGTACTTGCTTCTTTTTTATCGAGGTATTCGTGTGGCAGTTAAAACCGAATCTACCTTTGGTATGTTACTCGTTATTGGCTGCGTAATTTCTTTAATCTTTCAGGCTTTTAGCAACATGGGCGTTGCTGTTGGTTTACTTCCTGTAACGGGGCAGCCTTTGCCTTACTTAAGTATGGGCGGAACTTCCCTTTGGTTTACAAGTATTTCTATTGGAATAATATTAAGTGTTAGCAGAGAGGTATATGACAAACATCCAGCGAAACAAGAAGTGGCCGCGAGTAATAATTAGTGGTGGAGGGACAGGCGGACATATTTTTCCGGCTGTAGCAATTGCTAAAGGTATTCAGGAAAAATATCCCGATGCAGAGATTTTATTTGTAGGTGCTAAAGGTAGAATGGAAATGGAAAAGGTACCGGCTGCTGGTTTTAAAATTGAAGGTTTGTGGATTAGTGGTTTGCAACGTGGTTCTATTTTTAGAAATCTTCTTTTTCCTTTTAAAGTTATTTCTAGTGTTTTTA
>CAMDPJ010000018.1 GCA_945903925.1 Chryseobacterium gleum | reverse complement strand
ATACAAAGTTTGTCTACTTCGTTGGTGATTTTAGATAAATCGTTACCTAAAAATTCGCTTAGTAAAATGGCTGCTTTCGGACTAATAGTAAATCCCTTCGATGAAACATATTTGGTAATCCACTCGGGCAGTTGATTTTCATAAAGCTTCTTAGATTCGAACAAAACTCCTGATTTATCAATGGTTTTAGCCAATGTTTTTCTCTTATCTAATGTTTTTCCTTTGTAGCAGAAAACCAAAATGGTGGAGGGCTGAGGGTTTTTAACATACTCCTCAAAGAGATCAATTGGTTTATTTGCTTTCTTTTCTTTTGGTGACTTATTTTCCTCCTTTTTCGATTCTTTTAAATCCACAATATCTTGCGCGTCGCGAATAATAATCACTTGCTTATCGCCCATCATTGGAAATTGTTTAGCGAGATTGATTACGTTTTGCAAATCAACATCTTTACCATACAACACCGACTGGTCAAAGCCTTTATCGGCTTCATCCAAAACATTCTCCTCCATAAAATTGGCAATTACATCGATGTAATAAGGCTCTTCACCCGACAGAAAATAAACAGAACTGTAGTCTTTTTTTTTAAGGGATTGAAGAATTTGCTCGAAAGTCATGAACTATTTTTCTATCAAATCAAAATCTACACGCTTGTTCAAAGCTTTACCTTGATCGGTGTTGGCCTCAGCTAAGGGATCATCGTTACCTGCAATTTCAACATCAATGCTGCTTGAATTTATACCGTTGGCTAGTAAACTCGATTTCACATAGTCGGCTAATTTTCGAGCCTCTGCTTTGCTAACTGCATCGTCATCTGAATCACCAGAAGAATGGGCAATCAGCTTTATTTTTAAAGTAGATGCTTTCTTCAATTGTGCAACATACATTTCGAAAATAGACTCAGAGAAAGCTGTAAATTTAACAGAATCACCATCAATGAAATTCAAGTGCTGTGTGCGAAATAAATCTCTGCTTACCACCTCTAAAGGCACTGCTCTTTCCAAAGAAATTAACAAGCTTATTTCTTTAATGTTTTTGCTGTCGCCAAGAGGTAAAGTCACTTCTTTAGAAAAGGTTTTAAAGCCGGCTTTATTTACTTCTACTTTATATTTTCTACCAGCCACCATTGTATTAAAGAAATCACCTTGTTGCTTCGTATTTAACAACGTTAGTTCGGCTGCAATTACATCAGTAATTTTAATTTCTGCATTCAATAATTTACCAGTGGCTTTATCCTCCACAGTGCCTTTAAGAATAGCTAATTTTTGTGTTTCGCCAGTGAGCACATTGTAATGTTTTAAATCGATTTGATAGATATCTCCATCTTTTCTGCTATCGGCAAGTTGCGTGGTATAAAAACCAGTTTGGCCGTCGGTAGTCAATACAAAGAAAATTTCCTCTTTATGCGTGTTGATAGGATATCCTAAGTTAACAGGCTTAGTCCAAGCACCTTCGTCGTAAACCGTTTTGTATATATCAAATCCGCCAAAACTCTCTGCGTGTCCGTTCGACGCAAAAAACAATGTTTTTCCATCGGGATGTAAAAACACGCCCATTTCATCTCCCTCTGTATTCACAACAAGACCAATATTTTTAGGAGACGACCATTTACCGGCAGTATCTTTTTTTGTAAAATAAATATCAGACCGTCCAAAATTTTTGTGAAATGCATCATCACTTTCACTTGTAAAAAATATCATGCTTCCATCGGCAGAAATACATGCCGATGATTCGAAATAACTGGTATTTACTTCAGTCACTTCCTTCGGTTTACCCCATCTACCAGTAGAACCAACCGTTGAGACATAGATATCTCCAGCAGCTGTTTTTTCTTTACCTGTTTGATTGTTTTTATAAATATAAATTGATTTCCCGTCGGGACTAATACTCACATTTGCATCGTGTCCTTTAGTGTTAACGGCGCCTTCTAACATGGCTGCTTTACTCCAGTTTTCTGTTGCTGCATTGTAGGTAGAAAAATAAATATCTTCAAAATACTTACCGTCTTTCACTTGCAAACCACCTTTTCCTTCGGGCCGGGCTGAAGTATAAATCAACATTTTACCATCGGCAGTAATTGCAGGATGCGCCTCGGCATATTTACTATTTATAGAATCTCCAATATTTTTCACTACTGCTCCTACCGGATTTTCTTTTGCCTTTAATGCATATTGAACTTGCGCAAAATACAAATTGACATCACTGCCTTTAAGCTCTTTCTTTTTAGCTGTTTTAGCATATTTATCAAAACATTCAAGTGCATTTTTGTAATTCCCTAATTTTTGTAAAACCATACCATACACATAAAAAAAGTGCGGATTGGTAGAACCTGCATTTTTTGCTTCTGCCAATTCCAAAAAAGATTGAGCTTCTTGCAACTGATTTAAATTGAAATAACACTCTCCCATTTTATAATTTGCGTAAGCGTCGTCTTTATGCTGATTTCGAACCGCTTGGTATTTCAATAACGCTGTTGAAAAATTCAATGCGTTTTCATCGGCTTGAGCCTCGCGCAAACTTACTTTTTCTAATGCAGCATAACCACCTTTCCAATAGGGAGAACATGAACTCAAAACTGCGAAAGATAAAACCAATAGACTTTTAACTAAATACCCTTTTTGCATGACAATAAATTTAATTGGGAAAAACAAAAATATAAAAATTCGCGACTTTTAAGCAGAATAGAAGGGGGAATATTCAATAAACATTGGGCTACCACAAGTGCACGGCCCTAAAATAAATAATGGTTTGCAGCAGGGGCGAGCCCTTGCGGTCGCCCAGTGAAAAAAATCTATCTAATCAAGCTAATTCGTCCGTACTTTGTTTTCTCGCTCGCAGTAATCCCTTTATAGCGAACTTTATACACATAAACGTCTATCTCGCATAACTCTCCCTTGAAATAGCCATCCCAACCTACATCCTGCCTATTACCTATAAACAACAACATTCCCCAGCGATCGAAAATCATAAACTCCACATCACGCAAGCCTACTCCGTAGATATACCAGATATCATTTTCATCATCGCCATTGGGCGTAAAAGCATTGGGAATCCAAATTTCCGGACAGTAATCCACCTCAATTACATCCTTAGCAGAACAGTGTTCATTCGTTACTGTTAATGTATAAAAACCGATTGTATCAATAGTAATGCTTGGAGTTATTTCTCCTGTGCTCCATGAAAAAGTAGAACCTGCAGGAATACTCTCCATATTTTGCAAAGTAATTTCTCTATTCACGCAAACAGAAGTATCCAAACCTAAGTCTATTTTGTTAAGCACTTTATTGTCCCAAACCTCTACCTTTCGCGCAACTGTAGTGTCGTTCTGGCAACCTTCGCGAACAGTAAAAGTAACATCATAAATACCGGGCCGAGAATAAGTGTGAATAGGATGCTGATCATTACTTTTATTGGTTTCAGGAGAGGTATAAGAATCACCAAAATCCCACTCCCAAACATCTGGCCAAACATCGGTCAAATCGTAAAAAAGCATTGGTTCACTCAAACAAATGGTTTGATTGTCGAAATTAGGATGGGTAGGCACAGCTAATTTAACAACCCAATAATCACAAACACCTCTGCTATTAAAATATTTATCAAAACCGATTGGAGAATTCGACCAGCCACCGATTAAATAACCCCTATCACAAGTTTGAAAAATAGAAGAACAGCTATCGTTTAAAGTACTGCCATAATTCTTGTCCCAATAAACAGCACCTGCACCCGTGAGTTTCAAAACCCAATAATCAACACCTCCATTGGTGCCCGATGTTTTATTACCCCCCGCTCCCGACGCGCTATAGCCAACTGCAGCATATGATCCTTCTAAAGTTGGAATAGCATCTGTTAGAACATCATCACCATTTCCACCAATATTTTGCTCCCACCCTGCTATGCCAACAGAATCTATTTTTAAAAGCCAATAGTCTTTTCCGCCATAGTTGGCAGTTGTTTTAGAACCTGAAACCGACGATGATGACGTTCCAGCTAAAACAATGTGTGATGCAACCCTACTATTTCTCACCGCATCATCTAAAAAATCATCCTGATTTCCGCCATATGTTTTTTCCCAAACCACATTACCTCCCGAACTTAATTGCACTACCCAATAATCGTAACCGCCATAACTGTTTTGAGATTTATTTCCAGATATATCAGAAATAGAATACCCTCCAATTAAATATCCCCCATTCTGAGTAAGCACACAAGTAGCCACATCAATACTATCGCCACCTAAAGTAACATCCCACATTTTAGCACCGCCCGCTGTGGTTTTAACCACCCAGTAATCTTTATTGCCTTTGCTAACAGCCGATTTATCTCCTGTTTTTCCAGAAAGAGAATAGCCTACCAAAATATAGCCGCCATCACTGGTTCGCTCTGCACCCAATAGCATATCGGTACTGTCGCCACCAAAAGTAGCATCCCATAACTTAGTTCCATTTTGATCGATACGCACTATCCAATAATCAAAATCACCTTTGCTGTTTTGCGATTTACTTCCTGTTTTATTAGAATTGGATGAGCCAGCCAAAAGATAAGAACCATCGCCATTGTCGACCATCAAACTCATCGAATCTTTTTTAGAACCACCGTAAGTTTTGTTCCATTTAATGGCATAATTCTTATCGCGCATAATCACCCAATAATCACTCATTCCGTTATTGATTGCAGTAACTTCGCCTGTTGCGGACGAAGTAGCCGTACCACCAAAAATACATTCAAAAGTTAAAGGCGTTTGCATAACCGATGCACACCTATCCATCTTTGTTCCTCCATCGGTAAAATCTCTTTGGAAAACAGGCATTGAGCCTTGGGCCAGTATTAGCGAAGGCAATAGCGCAAGAAGAAAAAAATATAGAATAGTAAATTTCACCTTCATAGTTGCTTGCAAGTCTACAAACTTTATTAATGGATTACAACACAATACGCAGCTTGGCACTTTATGTTCAAACAATTTTAACTACATTTACCCCCTAATTTTTTGCACATGGAATTATCTCAATTGACTGCCATTTCTCCTGTTGACGGACGTTACAGAAGAGTAACGAAAGACTTAGCAAACTATTTTTCTGAGTTTGCTTTAATTCGCTACCGCGTTTTGGTAGAAGTAGAATACTTTATCGCTTTATGCGAAATTCCTTTGCCTCAATTGAAAGCTGTTTCAAGTTCAGTTTTTCCAGAATTGAGAAAAATATATACAGAATTCACAGAAGCCGAGGCGCAAAAAATAAAAGACATTGAGAAAGTCACCAACCACGACGTTAAAGCAGTAGAATACTTCATTAAAGAAAAATTCGATGTTTTAAAATTAGAGGCCTACAAAGAATTCATTCATTTTGGCTTAACATCTCAAGACATCAACAACACCTCTATTCCACTTTCATTGAAAGAAGCTATAGAGCAAGTATATTATCCATTATTAGAAGCAGTAATCACCAAGCTAAAAGTTCAATCAAAAGAATGGAAAGATATTACTTTATTAGCTAGAACGCACGGACAGCCGGCATCACCAACTTTGTTAGGCAAAGAGGTTTATGTTTTTGTAGAAAGAATAGAAGCACAATTTAAACAACTGCAACAAGTTCCTTTTAGCGCAAAATTTGGTGGGGCAACGGGGAACTTCAACGCACATAAAATTGCTTTTCCTCAAATCAACTGGATTGATTTTGCCAATACTTTTGTGAACAAACAATTGAATTTGAATCGTTCTCAAACTACTACTCAGATTGAACATTACGACAACATCGCATCTCTTTTCGATACGTTGAAAAGAATCAATAATATTTTAATCGATTTAAACCGCGACATGTGGGCATACATCTCTGTTGATTACTTTAAGCAACAGTTGAAAGAAGGAGAAGTGGGCTCATCAGCCATGCCTCACAAAGTAAATCCTATCGATTTCGAAAACTCTGAGGGAAACTTAGGCATTGCCAATAGCAACTTCGAGTTCATGGCGGGCAAATTACCCATCTCTCGTTTGCAACGAGACCTTACTGACAGCACTGTTTTAAGAAACATAGGCGTTCCTTTTGCGCACACCTTAATTGGATTGGACTCCACCTTAAAAGGATTAAACAAACTCATCATTAACGAGCAAAAAATACACAACGACTTAGAAGAAAACTGGGCGGTTTGTGCCGAGGCCATTCAAACCATTTTGAGAAGAGAAGGTTATCCTAAACCTTACGAAGCATTGAAAGGATTAACCAGAACAAACGCAAAAATAACTCAAACATCTTTATCGGAATTTATTGATACCTTAGAAGTATCTGATGCTTTAAAAACGGAGTTAAAAGAAATTAGTCCGCACAACTATGTAGGCTACAACGCCTCTGCTTTAAACAATTAATTTATAATATATTTGAATTCTAAATCCATCAAAATGAAAACAACATTACGTTTATTAACATTAGTATCAGCAGTAGCATTAACTTCTTGCGGAGGCGAGCAAGCAGCAGAGGCAGTTACTGCTCCGGCGCAAGAAGTAAAAAAAGACAGCATTGTAGCAGAAGCAGCAAGAGTAGACACTTTATTTGCCCAAACAGATGTAAGTTCTATATTGTGGAAATGTTCTAAACTAGCGTCATCACACAACGGACTCATCAAAATATCTAAAGGATGGTTGGGTTTAATCGACAATAAAATTGTCGCTGGTGCATTTACTATCGATATGAAAAGCATTGCCAATTTAGATTTGAAAGACGCTAAGAAAAACAAAGTCTTGGTAACTCACCTTACAAGCAAAGATTTCTTCGAAACAGAAACTTTTCCTACAGGAGAATTTGTAGTTACAGAGGCTAACGACAGCACCATAAAAGGTAATTTAACTTTAAAAGGGAAAACAAACTCTATTTCATTCCCCTACAAAGCTCAGCACTTCGGCGCTATGACGGTTGCTAACGCCAAATTCTCTATCGACAGAAGTAAATGGGGAATCGTTTACAATGCGAAATCAATCGCAGGAATTAGTGCAGATAAAATCATAAGTGATTTGATTGAATTGGAAGTTTCTTTGAGTGCTGCGAAGAAGTAAGAAGTAAGAGAATTTCAAGAATCCCTCGATAATCATCTATCGGGGGATTTTTGTTTGTAGGGGCATACCCTTGCGGCCGCCCTTGATGATCAGCTAAAATAGGGGACGAAAGGCATAGTGATGGTCGGAAGCAATGAATTTCAATAGTACCTTGTTTTTTTGAGCATTTTCTTCACGAATGGGTCACTAACTCCACTTCTCCCTTTTCAAAAGGCATAGTGTGTAATGCTTTGAGGGCAAAGGCAAGAGGGGTTTCCTGTCTCTTAATTTTCTTAAGTATGAATTATTACTGGGGTTGTTTAATGAGGAATATATGAAATCCCTCTTTCCGCTTCACAGGCATTTCCGCGCTCTCCCTTTTGAAAAGAGAGAAGTGGCGTTAGTGAACGAAGACTTAATTCGATCAACACAGCTCTAAAACAATTTTTTTCTACCATGCCAAGCAAGGGCACGCCCCTGTAAACAAAAAAGCCTTTCCGCAATTAAGCAAAAAGGCTTTTCGATCAATATTTAATTTGTTAATCCAAGTCTTCAGCTACAGCTACAATTTTCTCTTCTTTGATACCAGCTAATTCGGCATCAACCAAGATTCTACCGCAGTGTTCGCAAACAATAATTTTTTTTCTTAAACGAATATCTAACTGGCGTTGTGCTGGAATTTTGTTGAAGCAACCTCCACAAGCATCTCTTTGCACTGGCACTACAGCCAAGCCGTTGTGAGCATTCGTTCGAACTCTTTTATAAGCAATAATTAATCTCTCTTCAATTTGAGATTCAGCTTTTTTAGATTTCTTTGTTAAGTCTTCTTCTTCTTTTTGAGTCTCTTCAACGATTTCATCTAACTCTTTCTTCTTGTTCTCTAAATCGTCTTTTCTCATCGCCAATAATTTTTTGGCGTCATTTACTATTTCTTTCTTTACATCGATAGTAGCGCTATATTCTTTAATTCTTTTTTTAGCCAATTCGATTTCTAAGTTTTGAAACTCAATCTCTTTGGTTAATGAATCAAACTCTCTGTTGTTTCTTACTTTAGCTTGCTGCTCTTCGTACTTTTTGATTAATGCCTCAGCATCTTTCATAGTATTTTTCTTAGCCGCAATCTCTTTATCCATGTTTTTAGCCTCTTCGGATAAATTGTTCACTCTTGTTTCCAAACCAATCAATTCATCTTCCAAATCACTTACTTCCAAAGGAAGCTCACCTCTTACGATTTTGATTTTATCTATTTTAGAATCAATTTGTTGCAAGTTATAAAGAGCCAATAATTTCTCTTCTACTGCTATGTCTTTAGATGTTGTTGCTTTTGCCATATTGCTATAAATAGTTTACCGGATTCGTTTTAATATGAGATAAATGGACGACAAAAGTAGGAAATTTTTCCCTAAGAAAATCATAAATTAACTCTTTGGTGAATTTTTCCGCTTCATAATGTCCGATATCAGCAATAACAATTTGATTTTCAGCATCAAAGAACTGATGGTATTTAAAGTCGGAACTCACAAAAACGTCGGCTCCAGCTTCAATCGCATCCGACAATAAAAAGCTACCCGAACCACCACAAACGGCAATGCGTTTTACTTTATTTTTCAAGATGGTTGTATATCTCAACGAACCTGCGTCGAAAGTACTTTTGATTTTATTTAAAAAGGTACGTGTATCGATTTCTTCGGCCAAATCCCCTACCATACCCGAACCTATATCTACCAATCCTCTTTTTGGCGCTAATATTTGCATATTTTTTAATTCCAAAAGCTCACAAATCTTAGCGTTAACACCATGTTTAACATTATCTAAATTGGTGTGAATGGCATAAACAGCAATATCATTTTTTATGGCTTTAGCCACAGCTCTTTCAATATAAGTTTCGCCGGTAATTTTTTTGAGTCCGGAAAAGATGAGAGGATGATGTGCAATCACCAAATTAGCGCCGCAAGCAATAGCTTCATTTACGACCTCTTCGGTACAATCCAAACAAATTACAGCGCTAGAAATGGCAGCATTTTTATCTCCTATGAGTAAACCACAATTATCATAAGACTCCTGATGACTTAAAGGAGCCAGCTCTTCTAAATACTGAACAATCTCATTTAATCTCATAATTGAGCGATTAAGCGTTTAAACAAAGTGGTTAATTTTGGTTCGGCCTTGTTGGCTATGGCGATGATTTCTTCTAGGGTAACGGGTACAATTTCTCCGTAACATATATCGGTAACGATAGAGCATGCAAAACATGGCAGAGAAAGGTGTCGGGCAGCAATAATTTCGGGAATGGTTGACATGCCTACGATATCAGCACCAATAATTCTTAAAAACTTGTATTCGGCGGGAGTTTCCAACATCGGTCCGGTTACACCTGCATACACCCCATTTCTTACTTCTATATTTTCTTCTGCACAGATAGCATTGGCTAAGGCAATCATTTTCTTATCATATGTAGCGCTCATATCGGGAAAGCGCGAACCTAGTTCATCTATATTTCTACCAATCAATGGATTACCGGGAAAAAGATTGATATGATCGTTAATGATACATAAATCGCCTTTTTCGAAAGCAGGGTTCATTCCCCCACAAGCGCTAGAAACAAAGAGTTTTTTGATGCCCAAGAGCTTCATCACACGCACAGGAAGAACGATGTCCTCCATAGAATAACCTTCATAGAAATGAAAGCGACCCTGCATGGCCAGAATATTTTTACCGCTTAGTTTACCAAAAATTAGTTTACCCGAATGGCTCTCAACCGTTGAAACAGGGAAATTTGGAATACTATCGTAAGGAATACTAGCACTAACTTCAATTTCTTTAACGAGGCCGCCTAAGCCAGTGCCCAAAATAATTCCGTGCTCCGGACTCTCATTAATTTGCGATCGAATGAAATCGGCAGCACTATTTACTTTTTGTAAGGTATTGGATGATGGTTTCATCGAAAGATTGTTTTTCGTCGTGAAATTTTATTTTTATAGGAATGTAAAACAATGGAATGTGCTCGGGAAAAGAGAAAGAAGTACTGTCTTTAATGCGCATAGCATCTTTCTCGGTGGTAAGCATAATTTTTTTGCTCGATAGCATATCGCCAAAAGCCGATACAATTTTGTTTTTATCAACTTCCGTGAAATCGTGGTGATCAGGAAACTTCAATTCCACCACTTCGCGGGCCGAGTTATACAAATAGTTTTTAAGCGGTTCGGCATTGGCAATACCGGTAAACATCAAAATTTTATAATCAAGTAGTTTGGCTTCTACGTTATTTTGCTGCAATGCTTCTGCTGCAGGTGTTAGTGCCACCAAAGATGCATACTCTATGTAAGAGAAAAACATTTTTTGGTGCGGCAAAGGAGACACCACTTCCACAAATCTTCTTTTCTCCATTGGTGATAAAATTTTGGGAGCCTTACTCATGATAATGATATCGGCACGCGCTTGTCCGCTTACAAACTCGCGCAAAGTGCCGCTTGGCAACATATAATCTTTCTCTTGAAAATGGCTGTAATCAATCAACAAAATGTTCAAACCGGGTTTCACCCAGCGGTGCTGATAGGCATCATCCAACAAAATCAATTCGGGAGGATGAGGCAGTGCAAGTAATTTATTGATGGCAGCCACCCTTTTTTCGCCCACCGAAACCATTACATCGGGAAAGTTAAATTTAAACTGTGCGGGCTCATCACCTGAATTCTGAGCAGATGTTTCAGTATCCAGCAATAAAAAACCTTTGGTCTTTCTTCTATACCCTCGGCTAACGGTAGCCACTCTGTATTTATCTTTCAGAAAGGCAATAAGATATTGAACATGAGGAGACTTACCGGTACCTCCCACGGTGATATTACCAACCGCAATAACAGGTACAGCGAATTGGGTTGACTTAAAAATCTTCCAGTCGAAGAGCTTATTTCTCAGCCAAACAATTGTGCCGTAGGCATAAGAAAAAGGAAGTAAAATCAGTTTAAGGAATAGCATAGGTCTAAGGTACTAAAAATAATTCCCTACTTTTCCTTTCACTACCCAGATATGTTGATATTTTTGTACTCCTTTTTACTGGAACGATATGAAGAACAATAAAACAAATACAATGCTTAACTATCAAAAGATAGTGCTAATGGCTTTGCTATTGGCTTTTTTCGGCTGCGAAATGTCGCCGGCCAAAAACACTAAGAGCGAAAAAACAAACCAAAGCATTAGCGGACAAATTAAAAATGCTAGGGAAGAATCGGTGATTTTTGAGAAAATAACCGATAAAGGAACCTTGGTGTTAGATACCATCGCTTTAGATAAAGAAGGGAACTTCAACTTTAAAAACTACTCAGACACCGCTTGGTTTTACCGTTTGGTGCTAAAAAACAAAGGACATTGGGTGCAAATATTGGTTCACCCTGGCGATAAATTGGTTTTTGGTGGAGATGCCAACAACAAACTTTCTTCTTTCACCATCAGTGGAAATCCGAAGGTTGAAGCTTACCAAAAATATTTGATGAAAGAGATTCAATATAAAAATGTGGCCGATTCTATTCGTTTTGTTTACACCGCTGCAAAAAATGAGAACAAAGCGCATTTGGTGTTTGACGCCTTAGACGCGCGGTACAAAGTAATTACCGCTGAAATGGAGAGATACTCACTTCAGTTTTTAAGTGAGCAAAAAGACAACTTAGCCTCGTTAGTTGTCGCCAACAATGTAGATCAAGAAATTAAAAACAAAGATGTGGTCATACAAATGATTAAACAAGTGGGCATCACTTACGCTAATCATCCTTACTGGAAAGATTACAACGATAGAATATCGTCTTTCTACGCCATCAATATTGATGGAAATGCACCCAACATTTCATTGGTGAATCCAGAAGGAAAAATTTTAAACCTTGATAGTTTGCGTGGTAAAGTGGTGCTGATTGATTTTTGGGCAACTTGGTGCGGACCCTGCCGTGGCGAAATTCCTTTCCTAAAAAAAGCTTACGAAAAATACCATGCTAATGGATTTGAAATATTTAGTGTATCAAGCGACAGAGATATTGATGCATGGAAAAGATTCATTGCTGCGCAAGGCATGAACTGGCAGCACGTTATCGAATCAGTCAACGCCGAAGCATCGCGCATTTATATGGTAAACAGCATTCCACGCACTTACTTAATCGATAGAAATGGGAAAATAATTGCCATGAACCTAAGAGGTGAAGCATTATTGGCTAAATTGGCTGAAGTTGTAAAATAAATAGAATGAAAAGAAGCAAAAGAATTTGTGCATTTCTACTAGTAATTTCCAATTCACTATTTGCTTATTGGCAACAAGAGGTTAACTATAAAATAGATGTAAAACTCAACGACGAAGAGCACCAACTCAATGCCTTTCTTGAATTTGAATATGTAAACAACAGCAACGATACGCTCACTTTTCTGTACATTCACCTGTGGCCCAATGCCTACAAAAACACACAAACTGCCTTAGCCAAACAAGTACTTAGCAATGGCGAAGTGGAATTGAATTACGCCACCTCTGCCGAAAAAGGAAAAATTGATAGTTTAGATTTTAAGGTGAATAATATAAGTGCTCAATGGACTTACTACAACAAACAAATAGATATTGCTAAGTTAGAGCTTAACCAGCCTTTACTTCCTCACCAAAGCATTAAAGTTAGTACTCCTTTTCGCGTTAAAATTCCTTCAGGAAAAATTTCGCGTTTGGGCCATATAGACCAAACCTATCAAATCACACAATGGTACCCAAAACCAGCGGTGTACGATGCCAATGGCTGGAACCCCATGAACTATTTAGATCAAGGTGAGTTTTATTCTGAATTCGGTTCTTTTGATGTAAAAATTACGCTACCTGAAAACTATATTGTAGGCGCCACAGGAGATTTACAAGGCGAAAGCGGCCAACAAGAAACGGAATGGTTAAACTACCGAATAAACGACACCAAAGACAAATTAAAAAAAGCCAAAGAAGGATATTGGTATGATGTATTCAATCGCAGAAACGACAGTACAGCTACCGCATCGAGTAAGCATTTTAAAACCTTAGAATACCATCAAGAAAACGTGCACGACTTTGCTTGGTTCGCCAACAAAGAATGGAATGTGTTGCAAGACGAAGTACTTTTGCCTCGTTCTCAAAGAAAAGTGAAAACATGGATAATGTTTACCGATGCACAATCGAAATTATGGCAACATGCTTTAGAATATGTTCACGACGCCACTTACAATTATTCATTGTGGAATGGCGAATATCCCTACAACCATGTTACAGCAGTTGATGGCGCGCTATCGGCAGGTAGCGGAATGGAGTACCCAAACATCACGGTGATTGGCGAAACCACCAGCAGCATGTCGCTAGAAGAAGTGATTATGCACGAAGTAGGTCACAATTGGTTTTACGGCATTTTGGGCAGCAACGAACGCAGATACGCTTGGATGGATGAAGGAATCAACTCATTCAATGAAATGCGTTACATGATACAAAAATTTCCTACCAAGAAAATCTCTGATTTCATCTTCTCGGAAGCAAAAATAATTCTTCGCCAAAACGACGCTCCCATGAGCGAAGTGTACCATCAAATGTATTTGTACAATGCGGCTAAAGGTTTAGATCAACCGTTAAATTTATCATCACCAAACTATACCGACTTCAACTACGGCAGTATTGTTTATTCTAAATCGGCAGTGATTCTATACTACCTCTATAATTATTTAGGTGCCGAAGAATTCGACTATTGCATGAAAATGTATTTCAATCAATGGAAGTTTAAACACCCACAGCCGCAAGATTTTGAAGCTATTTTTAAAGCAAATACCCAAAAGAATTTAGATTGGTTTTTCAACGACTTAATCAACACCACCAAAGTTATCGACTATGCTATTCTTTGCACCGAAAACAAAAACGACTCTATTTACATCACTGTAAAAAATGCGGGAGAACTGGCTAGTCCGGTTTTAATCTCCTGCCAACTAGAAGACAACACCATTTCCGAATATTGGTTTGAAGGATTTAATGGGACTCAAAAACTTAAAATACCGGCAGGCAGCTTCGATGAAATCATTATCGACGCCAAGCATTGCATTCCCGAAATCAACCGTTCTAACAACATCATGCGCACCAGAGGAATTTTAAGAACCAGTGAACCATTGCGCATCATGCTTATTAGTAGTATGGAAAATCCGAAATACAACAATCTCTATTTTATTCCAGCAGTAGCCTACAACTACAACAATAAATTTATGTTTGGTGGTGTTTTTCATAACACGCAGTTTCCTAATAAAAACTTCCGATTTGAATTGGCCCCACTTTACTCTACTCAATCAAAAAAACTAACAGGATACGGCGATATTTCTTACTTCCTTAGAAAACCATTGCCATTTTTAAGTAGCGCTGAAATAGGTATGAAAGGCCGTCAATATCAATCGAGAGAATACAAATTCATTCACGCACAATTTCAAAAATGGGAACCTTACATTCACCTTACTTTCAAAAAAGTTAAGGCGCGCTCTACTTTTTTAAATGAAATTCATTTGCGACAAACCAACACCAACAATCAATTGATTGCGGGCAAAAGCTTGCAAAATATTTGGATGAAATACTTTGAAGCCAAGCATACTTTAACAAGAAAGCATGTGTTGAATTCTCTTGTATTAAATAGCACTTTTCAAACCGGACCAGATTTTTCTAAGTACACCATAGATGCCGATTTTAAATTTAGAATAAATAAGAAAGGTCAGTTTTTTAAACTACGTTTCTTTGGTGGTTATTTTACCGATGCCACTAAAATCATAAACCAGCAATTCACTTTACGCGGACACCGAGAAGAAGATTATTTATTTGACGAGACGTTCTTAGCGAGAAATCAATACAGCAAAGACAACATCTTAACGCAGCAGTTTTTTATGGCTGATGGAGGGTTTAAAACCGGACTCTTCTCTCAATTTATTTTTGCAGAAAAATGGATGACCACAGTGAATGCTACGGTTGATTTACCTTTAAAATTCTTAAGCGTTTATGCCGACTTGGGCAGTTCTGATGGAATAATAGATCACAGCGAATCAAACTACATGTACGATGCAGGAATTCGTTTGTCTTTCTATAAAGAAATTGCGCAAATCTATTTTCCCGTATTAATGTCGGAAGAAATAAGCAATTCCTACGACCAAGGGGGATACGCATATTTGCAAAGAATCCGCTTTACCATTAACTTCTCCAAAATTAACCTCTTGTATCAAATTAAAAAGATGTAATGAGCAGCGGTAAAAAAATATATTTCCTTTCTGATTTCCACTTGGGAGTTCCTAATGCAGATAAGAGTTTAGAGCGCGAGAAACAAATTATTCGTTTTTTAGATTCGATCAAAAATGATGCTTCAGATATTTATTTAGTAGGCGATATTTTCGATTTTTGGTTTGAATACAAAACAGTTGCACCAAGAGGTTTTATAAGGCTTTTAGGCAAATTAGCTGAACTATCAGATAACGGAATTAAACTTCATCTTTTCACAGGAAACCACGATATGTGGATTTTCGATTACGTGCCCAATGAGATTGGCGCTACATTGTACAGAAAACCATTTGAAATAACATTTAATGGGAAAAGCTTCTTAATTGGACACGGCGATGGCTTGGGCCCGGGAGAGCGCTCGTACAAATTGATGAAATGGTTTTTCGCCAGTAAAATCTGTCAGTTCTTGTTCGCCCTAATTCACCCCAACTTAGGTATGGGCATCGCTAACTTCTGGTCGAAAAAAAGCAGAATGGCTAACCAAATTCGCGATCAGTATTATTTAGGCGACGATAAAGAATTCATCACCATTTATTGCAACGACACCTTAAAAACAAAACATTACGATTTCTTCGTTTTTGGCCATCGTCATTTGCCTTTAGATATACTTTTAAGCAATAAGCAATCGCGCTACATCAACCTAGGCGAATGGGTAGTTAACCCTCATTACGCTGTTTGGGATGGCGAAGAGATGAAGTTGATGAAGTGGGAGTAAAACTACTTTTCAATATTTTCTAACAACTTCTCTTTCATCTTTCAAAAGAACACCGTATTTTTGCGGCTCACTTTGAAATTATAAAAATCATTATATGAAAAGAGACCAAGTTATTTTCGACCTTATTGCTAAGGAAAAGCAACGCCAATTAAGCGGAATCGAATTGATCGCATCTGAAAACTTCGTGAGCGAGCAAGTGATTAAGGCTACGGGCAGTATTTTAACCAATAAATATGCTGAAGGCCTTCCAGGCAAAAGATACTATGGCGGTTGTGAAGTTGTTGATGAAATTGAGCAATTAGCTATTGATCGTTTAAAACAATTGTTTGGTGCTGAATGGGCTAACGTTCAACCTCACTCTGGTGCGCAAGCAAATGCAGCGGTTATGTTAGCGGTGTTGAACCCAGGTGACGCTATTTTAGGTTTCGACTTATCTCACGGCGGGCACTTAACACACGGTTCTCCAGTGAATTTCTCTGGTAAATTATACAAACCAAATTTCTACGGTGTAGAAAGAGAAACAGGAAGAATAAGCATTGAAACCATCGCTAAAAAAGCACATGAAGTTAAACCTAAATTACTTATTGCTGGTGCTTCAGCTTACTCTAGAGACTGGGATTATAAAACAATGAGAGCTATTGCCGATGAGGTTGGCGCATTATTGATGGCCGATATTTCCCACCCTGCAGGTTTAATTGCAAAAGGGGTATTGAACAACCCAATGGAACATTGCCATATTGTAACTTCTACTACTCACAAAACTTTAAGAGGTCCAAGAGGTGGCGTTATCATGTTAGGTAAAGACTTTGAAAACCCAATGGGACAAAAAACGCTTAAAGGAGAATTGAAAAAAATGTCGCAATGTTTAGATGGCGCTGTTTTCCCTGGAACTCAAGGCGGACCGTTAGAGCACGTTATCGCTGCTAAAGCAATTGCCTTTGGTGAAGCGTTAACTGATGAGTACGGCGAATACATCAAACAAGTACAAAAAAATGCATCTGTAATGGCTGAAGAATTGGTGAAAAGAGGATACCAAATTATCTCTGGCGGTACAGATAACCATTCAATGTTGATTGACATGCGTTCTAAAGGCATTAGCGGCAAAGATGCTGAGGCAGCTTTGGGGCACGCACACATCACGGTAAACAAAAACATGGTTCCTTTCGACGATAAATCTCCATTCGTTACTTCAGGTATTCGCGTAGGTACTCCAGCTATCTCTTCAAGAGGTGTTAAAGAAGGAGAAATCGTGAAAATCGTTGAATTTATCGATTTAGCTATCGAGAACAGAGACCACGCAGCGAAATTAGCGCAAATCAAATCTGATGTTACGGAGATGATGAGCAGTTATCCTTTGTTTGCGCAAGATGCTTTGGTGTAATATCAAATATTTTTTTGAATGGCGTTGGTCGAAAGACTAACGCCATTTTTGTTTGATTTGATTTTGAAAAATGTGATATTAGTAAAAAATAAGCTGAACAATTTACGCTTAACTTTTTTGTTTACTAATAAGCTATTTCAGACAGAAAAAGTAGATTAGACTTTGCAGTGTTGATACTATACACAACCGTAAATATTGCTAGCAACTATGACAACAGACCATAAACTAAAAATTTTATTCGGACTTTTATCGATAGGACTTTTGACGACATTACTGATTATGATGACAAATCTTCCAGGAGGAATGATTTTGTCTGGATTAGTTATAGGCGGAATTATTATAGTTGGAGTTATCGTCGGGTGTTTAATTGTGTCTGGAATTCTAAAACAATTTGTAAAAAAGACTTCCTTCCTAACAATATTTTTTATCACAACTACGATTTCATTTATAGTCTACCATTACCAACTGTATTCACCAACCTTGCCTATCATCGTTCCCAACGGATATAGGGGCGAAATCAATTTAGTTTTGTCAAATGTGGAAGAAAACATTTTGAAGATTGACAGTAATGGAATTGGATATATAACTGAATGGACTTTCAACAAGGCTTATTCCCGACCAGTTGTTAAGCAAACAAACGGAGTGGACTTGGATAAAAATTTAGTTGGTTTTAATCCGACATCCTTTTTCGGTAAATCAATCAGTGACGAAAACTCCATAAGAAGCTTGAGTTTTAAAATTATACCTGACAATCATCAGGAGAAAAATTTTTACACATTAGAGTGGATGGATAAGGTAGACAAGAAATTAGTTGTGCTAAAAAACACAGCCCCGTAATTTCAAATTCGCTGCGCAAAATTTGAAATTACTAAATAGTTATTAAATGTGGGCGAACACAGTTCGCCCCTACCAAAGCAAGAGCAGATCACAACGACGAATACTTCCCCTTCAAATACGCCAAATACTTTTTAAAATCAGAGTTAAACTTTGTTCTAAATTCCGCTTCAAAAACATTCTGCTCTTCACGATACATCATGTAAGAAAGAAAGAAAGTATTGTTAGCCGTAAAATCGGGAGTCAACACCTTTTTAAATTTTGCTTTATCGTAAAAAGAAATGGTATCAGCACTCATCAATATCTCATGGATAATTTTAGCTTTTTTCAGATTTTTTTGAGCAGTATCTAGCTGTTTAAAAGAACTACTAGCATATAAATTTTGCATTAGAGACAAGCCCTTCAATACATGATTGGAATATTTTTCGATATCGCCTCTATGTCCGATATAATCACTCATCTCTTTAGATTCCATCCCATACTTGTATTTCAAAAACAACACCGAACCTAGATCACCAACAAAAGTGGCTAAGTTCTCATTATATGCCACACTATCTTTGATATACAAAGTACCATGCGTTAATTCATGAATGATGAGTCGGGCAATTTTACCTGGTTCATCTTTTAACATTTCCGATAAAATTGGATCTTTAAACCAACCTAGTGTAGACCACGCTTTAGCCGTTCCCAATTCAGTATCTAATCCCTCTTCTTTCAATCTTTCTTCTTCTTTTTGCGCTCTTTCTTCACTAAAATATCCTTTATAAGTAAATTTT
>CAMDPJ010000017.1 GCA_945903925.1 Chryseobacterium gleum | reverse complement strand
TGTTTTTTTCATTTTTATCTTTGTTAATTCACTTGTGTATTCTTAAAATTAAGATTTAGTATGTTTTAAAAATTAATATCTTTTCCACTTCATTACATCGATTAAAAAATATTTCGACGCCTTCGTTTTGCACACGCAAAATAGTTTGGCACGAGTCGCCTTGTCCATAAATTGAATATGCTTTTTCTCTGCTTTCTCCAACTTTTAATCCTCTTTTTGTTTGGTATCTATCACTTGTAAAATAAACTCGGTTTACCAAGTCATCATTATCAAAACCTATATATAGCTGCAATGCACTATAGAAATAAACTGATTTGCTTTTCCCATATTTTTCAATAGTTTTCCTATTTGTTTTATAAGCTTTTTCATCAGTATAAGAGTGGCCTTTGTATTTAGTTATGAGGAATTTATCTGATTTTCCAAATCTTCTTTTTATTTCATTTTTAGATTCTCCAATAGTAACTATGCTATTTATTCCTATACCTTCAGTGGCGATTGTTTTTTCTGCATCACTTGTCAACAAGAAATTATTACTTAAAGCAATAAAAAAGAAAATACAAATTGTTTTCATCTAATTAAATATTATTTGCTCGGTTCTTGTTTCCCTTTGTTTTCGTATACGCCATCTTGATCGTTATCTCCATGTAAATTACCTTCACGTTCCTTTAATCCTAGTATTCTTCTAATAACATTCTCAAAACCTACTGTTTTTTGATCATTTGTTTTCTCCAATACTTTACTTCCGGCTCGATCTTCAGAAATGTGTCCAATTTCATGTCCTAAAATGTCTATTGTTTTTTCTTCATCTGTTGGTTTGTAATTTGGATCACCTTCGCATAAAGTTCCATCATCAGTATCATTTAATTTTGCTTCTAATAATGGATGATTAATGTTGATATAAATTTTCGCTTCAGTTGGCTTGGCATTTTCATCCCTAGTAGCATCAGGAATATCTGTGTAATTGCCTCCTTCTTTAACAAATTTAATTTTTATTTGAATTGTGTTGTCTGTTGCAAGCCCTTCAATTTTGTCCAAAATGAATCTTTGATCGGCTGATAGTTCCCCATGAATTTTTGTTCGATCAATTAGCAGTTTTCCTTTTTTATCAAAAGAAAAAGCGGCGGATGAATTATTGAAAATAATTGAAAATGCAGCCGTAGTCTTTTGCTGTGCTGCCGTGTTTTTAACAATGAAATCTCTACCATCAATATCGACAAGTAAAATAGGATTATTTGCAACAAAATTATACGGACTCATGCTCGGATACTTTGCAGCCAACGGATCCATGCTCATCCACCTGCTACTCTCCGTCGATTGCTTCACCACCGAATCACTTTCCTCAATAAAATATTCTATTTTATTGCTAACGGTATTAAACATTACAGAGCCGATTCTTTGCAAAGTGTCGTTTTCGAAAACTTCAATATATCTTCCTTTGCTTAGTGTTGCAACATCATTGGTTTGAGAAAATGCGCTTAGTGATAACGTTAAAAGTAGAGTTAGTATGCTGTTTGTTTTTTTCATTTCATTATCGTTGTTAAATATAATCTTATTTGTTTTGACTGTAGATATTTTCGCCTGTTTTCATTGTTGAAATCCATTCGTTAAACATTGATGATGGAACTTCACGGTAATGTAATTTAAGCAATGAAGCATAGGTGTTTTCCATTTCAGTGTAGGACTTAAGTGTTTTATTCTTTGAATATATCTCTTTTAAAGTTTCTGCTTTGAGTAAAAGTAATTCGGCATAATTTGGAAAGTATTGTAAGCCTAAATCACAACATTGAATTACAAAATCAAGATTGGCATTATTCTTAAACTTTCTCAAATAGCCTTTGGCTAAATCGTTTAAACAAATAGAAATGGATTGTTTGTCGCTAATCGTGTCCATGTAAATTCCACTTACTATAGCTTCTCTACTAACATAGCCCGATGCCATTAACCACGCATCGTGCGGAAACATATTGTTGGTGAGTTCGGTGTTGTACCAACCCGATTTCTTGCATTTTTGTTTGATGTAAATGTGGTTGGGTAAAAAGGAAAGATAGGCTTTAACCTTCATTTCATCAGCAAGAATTTTATACAAAAATGGAAGCGAATGGCAGTTGCCTTTATGCGTGTTTAAGAGTTTGGTGACAAACATATTTTGCCAATGCTGCTGGGCGAAATTATCGTTAAAATCGTAAGTGTAAGGCAAAGAAGCTACGTTGCCTTTTATATCGATAATACTATCGGTAATAATTTTGTAAATCGCAGCACTTGCCAATACCTGAGCGCTATCTGTTTCTTTGTAGTTTGTTTTATTTGTTTCGCACCAAGCATCGCACAGATAGGTTAAATAGGAAATAGTAATATCGTATTCCAAACGATTTAAAGTGTTGTCGTAAAAAGCATTTTCAACAGTGAAAACAGCATCTTTAAAACTAAGCATCTCTTTGCCTGCCAACATGTTTTCTAGTTTGTTAAAAGCAGTTTCATAGAAGAGAGTGTTGATTTTTATATCGAGCGTTTCTCTTGTGAATTTTGCCTTGTTGGGCAAAGCATCAATAACAATCGCCTTATTTTGTAAACTGTCTTTTGAATATGTTTTTCCAAAATCAATGCTTTCGGCAGAAGCGAATTGTTTTTTCTGACAAGCGAGAATGCCGCAACACAAAACAATAAATAATATTTGTACCACTTTATTCATTGTTATTTGCCGAGTTTAGCCATTTGGCGTATTCTTCATTTGGAATTTTAATGTAGCCCAAAGCATCAATATCTTTTTCTAAATCGAGCATTAATTCGTAGCGTTTTTTAAGTTCGGGGTATTGATTCATTTTTTCTAGCGGAGGAAATTTGTATTTCTCGGCCATGAAAAAGCAATAAGCGGTTACACAATTTGAAATATTGAGCATTGCGCTTATACCCATTGGATAGTGCTTAATGGATAGCTGCGATTGCAATAAAACAAAATCATCGAAACCGAATTCATGCTGGTATTCGTTGCACAAATCGTTTAAGCACTGCGCAACGGCTTCTT
Source organism: Chryseobacterium gleum (assembly GCA_945903925.1). Lineage (GTDB taxonomy): Bacteria > Bacteroidota > Bacteroidia > Flavobacteriales_C > JAHEZL01. The sequence goes on along the minus strand of CAMDPJ010000017.1, from coordinate 16,035 downwards.
TTTGCGTGAGCGGCGCTAAATAAATTCCATTTTTTATGGCCATAGATGATATGTAGCCCGAAGCTACCATCCAACTGTCGCTAACTTTTTGAGCACTGGTGCATTCAAAACTATACATGTTTGAGCCTATGGGATATTTAACATAAGAGTGGTTTGGTGCAATGGCTAAATAGGCATCTACATTAAGTTCTTTGGCTAGTATGAGGTATAGTAGTGGCAGAGAATGGCACTGTCCGCTTTTTGTTTCCAATAGTTTAGTAACAAATAATTTTGAATAATTTTTAGCGCCAAAGAAATCGTTGAAATCGTATTTTAAAGGAGGGAATATTTTGATTGTGCCATCGGTCTTTTTAACGAAAATAGTATCCTTGTATATTTTTTGAATAGCTTGATGACATGCTTGAATGTCGCTTTCTGTTTTGTTTTCTTGGTGTAATATTTCTTTGCACAACCAAGTGAGCTGGTTAATTGAATTGCAAAAATGTTTGTAGGTTTTTGTATTGCCATACCATGCGTTTTCTACGCAAAAAACAGCGCGTTTCAAGTTGATAGGTGTTTTGCCTTCGAGCATTTGTTTCAGTTCTTGTGCCGCAGAAAAATAGAACTTCGATTTTGAAATGTATACCGATGAATGGTAGTTAGCAAGGCGAAGTTTTGATTTTAGCGCGTTCACCTCATTTATCTTGCTCGAGTCGGTGCTTTTATTTTTCAGCAAAAGAAATTGCTGTTTGATTTCTTCTTGGCGTTCTTCCCTTAGAAATAGTGCATATTCTTTTCGCTTTTGATCGGCAGATGAGGTGGATTGTCCGATTAATGCATAATTGCTTTTTTCTACAGGCGAAAGTACTCTGTTGTTATTTTGTCCATAATTATTTGTTGATCCCGAAGTTGTAGTTGATATTGGTTCAAAAGATTTAAAAGTAGGTTGTTCTACTTGCTTTATCTGCGCAGATAAAGTGAAGTTAATTAAGAGTAATATGACTGTGTAAAAGAATCTCATTATTTAGTGGAGACCAATTTACGAATAAAATTCAAAAAGCGGACGAAATAGCCCTGTTTTAAAATCACCCAAATAATGACTTTTAGGCATAGTAAAGTATGTCTAGGTAGTGAACCACAAAGAGGAGTTAAAATATCTTCAAAATCTTTCGGCAAATCTTAAAAAGTTGAGAAAAGAAAGAAAGCTAACACAGGTAGATTGTGGTGTGGATGAGCGCACTATTAGGAGAATTGAAAACGAAAATTTTAACCCTAGTTTTCTCACATTGGTTGAAATCGCTAAGGCAATGAAAGTTTCTATAGCAGATTTGGTGGGGGAGGTTTGATTTTTTGAATTTTCTTTTCATGGGCGAAAGCATTTCGCCCTTACAGCTGCCCAAATCTTCAAAAACACCAGTTATATATTTGCATATGAATTGAATAAGGCAACTCATTTTATCTCTCCCCGTCTTAATTTTGACTACGCCATTATTTTTTCTATTTTAACAAGCGAATGGTATTTAGAATTTTAAGTGTTTTTTTGGTCTTTGCTTTATGTTTTTCTTCCTGTAAGAAAGACCTAATTATTGTATCAGGAAATGAAGCTCCGCCCGATGCTACTGTGGAGAAGGTGACCAAAGAAAATTATGTAAGTAAACTCTATATTTCTTTATTAGGTAGAAAGGCAACCGACCAAGAATTTAATGATGCATATGCACTAGTGAATCAGCATGAATTTACTAAAGAAGATAGAATTGCTTTGGTGGCTTTGTTGCAGGATAAATCGGAATATGCCGATAACGAATTTAAAGTTGTTCAAGCTAGTTTCTTAAACTCAAGTGACACCAACGAAGCACGCACTTGGGTAACTATTTTTAAGCAAAACCAAAGCATTGCTACCGACCCAGAGGTGATTGCTGCTTATCAAAAAGAAATAGACCGGTTGTTGCCTTTGTTTTCTGTGGCAGATGATTTACGCAGTGGTGCTATTGATTATGTTGATTTGCATAAGTTAGTAGTGAATAATTTCATTTACGATCAAGTGAATATGGGTACCGAAAATTTTGTGGTTTCTGCATTTCAAAATTATTTGATGCGTTACCCAACAACTCCCGAACTTACCAATGCCAAACAGATGATAGAATACGACCCACAAGCTACTACATCGCCCGTTTTATTCTTGCAGTTAGGCAGTTCTAAAGATGATTTTATTTCTATTTTCTTTGATTACGATGAGTTTTACGAAGGGCAGGTGCGCTCGCAATTCATGCGCTTTTTGTTTCGCGAACCCAAATCGGAAGAAATGGCCACACAAACTTCTTTGTACAAAACATCACGCGATTTTAAAGCTTTACAGCGCTATATTTTAAGTTCTAATGAATATGCAGGAATTAAATAGGAAGATGAGAGAGTATAAAGTGAGGCCTGCAGCACTACTGCTGTGTCTCACGCTGTTTGTTTTTTCTTGCAAGAAAAAACAAGAATACGTTTATGATGTAAACGATGAAACAATAAGTGCTGCGGGTGTGCAAAAACCCAACGTAAAAAGCAACACCGAATTTATTTCTATTGCGCATACCGATGTAATGGGAACTACTGTGTCGGCAGGTAATTTAAATGAATTGAAAACGCAGTATCTTGCTTTTGGCGACAAGGGTGTAGTAGAAGATTTAATCATTAGAAATTTCATGAATAAGTCGGGAAACACCATTCCTACCTCTATAGGCAGCGATAAAAAAGCCTTTGTTACCAATGCTTACAAGAAGGTGTACAATAGGGTGCCCAACGAATATGAAATTTATTATCTCACTGATTTGCTGAATAAAAATAGTTCAATCACCGCTGAAATGTTTTACTATTCATTAATGACCAGTAACGAATACCGACAGTTTTAACTCTCGTAGGGGCAGCCCTTGCGGTTGCCCAAACAATTGGAGGGCAGCCGCAAGGGCAGCCCCTACGGGAAAAGAAGAAATAATTTATATGCAAAGAAGAGACTTCATAAAGAAAGCAGCGATAGCCACAGCAGGGGCCATGGTGTTGCCTTATATTTTGCCGTCGGGAAGATTATTTGCTGCTACAGGCAATCGTAAAGTAAATCACGTGGTATTGGTGTTGTTTGCTGGCGGACTAAGAAACATAGAAACCGTGAAGCAAAATCAAAGTAATTTGATGAGCACGATGTTGAAAGATATCACTCCGTTTGCTGTGCAAGCTGGTATCAATGAGATTCTTCCTGCTTCACCGCTACCGGGCGGAAAGCGCTTACAGGAATATGGCACATTAATGAAAGAATTTAGGTTTAAGGAAGGTCCGACTGGCCATTACAATGGTCACATGACCTCTCTTACCGGCCGCTATTCGCAAGCTGAAATTAATTTAAGAACCAATCCTGAATACCCTACCATTTTTGAGTACTACAGAAAACACAACGATGATGCTTCTAAAAGTTCTGCTTTAAACTCTTGGTGGATTTCTAATTCGTTGGGTCCTTATCCTGCACTCAACTACAGTTCATACACAGGTTATGGTGCGGCTTATGGCGCCAACTATATTCAGCCATCATCTATCATCAGTATGGAAGGCTACAACGCTTTAGGAAACCCTAAAACATTTACATCGCAAGAGATGGAAATGGTGAATAAAATTCGTGCTTTTTGTGATGCCAATTTCGCCAAGCAATATGCCGCAGAATCGGTGGGTGTTGTAAATTCTACTGCAGAAAGAGAACAATTGAATATGTTTATGGCCGAGTTGTTTCAAGATGCTATGATTGGTGCCGGATTTAATTCTTGGGGCTTTAATAGTTATGTATCTAACGATTTGGTGAATTTGTATTATGCCGAAAAAGTGATAGAAAAATTCAAGCCCGAATTAACGGTGTTGAACATGCAAGATGTAGATATTTGTCATAGCGATTTTACCCAACATTGTAATTTGTTGCGTCGCGCCGATTGGGGTGTTTCTCATTTGTGGAATACAATTCAAAATACACCAGGAATGGCCGATGATACAGTGATGATAGTGGTGCCCGAGCATGGTAGAAATATTACATCGAATACAGTGATTGATGCTTATGGCCGACCAGCTTTCGACCACAACAGCGATGCTACTTCTCGTGAGATTTTCTGTTTGATGTGCGGTCCGAGCAGCGTTATCCACCAAGATAAAGTAGTAAGCACCGAATACGGAGAAAGCATAGATGTTATTCCAACGATTGCCGATTTGCTAGGATTTAGAGATAGAATACCCAATGGAATGTTAAGCGGACAAGTATTATCACAAGCCATAAAATAGATGAGAAAAACTAAACATAGCAAAGTATTGTTGGCCTTATCGCTCATGGTTTTTTATATGGCCATTTCTTTTAATGGATGTAAAAAAGACCCTGCGCCCGCCAATCCTTATGATGCGGTAGATTATGGAAAAACAAGTACAACAAGCACTTTAGATCCCTATTCTTTGGCGGCTTTACATCGCGATATTTTCTTTCCTCAATGTGGCAAGCCGGGTTGTCACGACGGACATTTCGAACCCGATTTTAGAACCGTAGAATCTACTTATTCTACGATGGTGTATCAACCCATTACCAAGAACAATGTGAACAACGATTTTACTTTTAGAGTACTGCCATATCAATCGGCTAAAAGTGTATTGTATGAAAGAATTTCGAACTGCTGTTTTGTAAATACCAACGATAGAATGCCGCAAGATAATATTGGTATTCCTTTAACGAATGAGGCTATTGCAAGAATTAAAAAATGGATAGACAATGGTGCTCCCAATCTTGATGCCGCTGCTGCCAAATATCCTAACAAGCAACCGTTTTTTCAAGCAATGGTAGCGTTAGATGATAAATTTCCTGCGCAATTTAATGTAATTTCTGATGGTACAAATAGGGTAAATAACATTGACTACTTTTCTTTTTATGTTACTTCTGGTGAAATCATTACTGTGCTGCCGGGCAACTACAATGGAAGTGATTTTGTGCCCATCACCGATGATAGCACCGCTACCGAAAATTTAACACAGGCCGTATTGAAATTATCGTACAAAAAAGATGATTTTTCTGCACCTATTCAAAGTGTGAATGCTACTAAATTGGTGTTTAATGGAAAATGTTATTGGTATTCGCAGGTAAACAGTACAGGCCTTTTAACCGATACCACAGTGTATATGCGTTTCTATATTAAAGATGCCGATCACAATTCGCCAGCAGAATTTCCTAAGAATGAAGTGATAGATCCTTATAAAACTTATTGGTCGTTTTATGTTAAGCCGTAAATTAGTTCAATGTTTAATGTTCAATGTTCAATGTTGTTTGGGCATTTGCTGTTTGTTGTTTGTTTTTTCTTGCAAAAAAGAACCAACATCAACGGCTCCAGTAATTGAATTTGTTTCTATAACACCATCAACGGTTAAAGTGGGCGAAGAAACGGTGACTATCACCATTAGTTATAAAGATGCCGACGGTGATTTAGGCGAGAACAATGCTGATGTTAGGAACATGTTTGTTACCGATTCGAGAAATGGCGTGATTTATCAATTTCGTATCCAGCAATTGGCGCCAAGTGGCTCAACTATTTCTATACAAGGTAATCTTTCAATAGCTATGCCCAACACAGGAATTTCCGATGGCTTAAGTTCTGAGTCGGCAACTTTTTCTGTTTATGTAAAAGATAGGGCTGGAAATGAGAGTAATAGCGTTTCAACTTCTGCTGTTACAGTAATGAAGTAGTTTTTAACATTTTCAAGAAAAACCTTGCGCGAAATACGATTTAGTCGTACTTTAGCCCCCGCATTAATTTGCAAAGGGGTTCGATTACTACTTATTACTACTATGAAAAATACTTATTTTGCAGCCTTAGCGAAGGCTATAGTTTTTATCCTTTTTATTTCTTTCGTGCCAGCTCGATTGAGTGCCACAAAAATTGCTGTTGGTACCTATACGGGTAATGGAGGAACGGCGCAAAATATAACTGGTTTAGGCTTTACACCAGTGATGGTGTTGGTGCAAAAAGTGGGTTCGGCTACTTCTTTTCTTGCTACAAGAACAATGAGCGGACAAACCAAAGTTAATGGGTCAGGGGCTTTAGTTTCTAATTATATAACAGCTATGGCTTCGGGCCAATTTACCATAGGCACTAACTCTGCTGCTGCCAACACCACTGCTACAACATACTACTATGTGGCTTTTGCTGCATCTGCGGTTTCTGTGGGTACATTTACTGGAACTGGTTCTACACAAACTGTTACCGTAGGCTTCAATCCTTATATGGTTTGGGCAATTCCAACTTCATCTGCTTGGCCAAATTATTCTCAAATAAGTTTGAGAGGAAGTACTTCAAATGTTTTTAAAATGGATGGTACAGGGGCTGTTGACTGGCACAAAGAATATTTAGATGCCTATTCTGCTACAACTTTTTCAGTGCACGCCTATGCATCAACAACCGAAACCTACCATTATGTTGCTTTTAGGGTTGGTAGCGCAGGTTTCTATACAGGAACAGCTGTGTCACATACAGAAACTCCGTCGTCGCCAACTATTAGTAATCCGGTTTTTTTAATTACTAAAGATCAAGGAATCGCGCCCAATGCTTCAAGCTGGTACAAAACATCGGTAATGTCAACCAATTATTCATACACTTTTGCTGGCGCAAGTTCTCAAACGCAAATTACTGCTTTAACGGCAAACGGATTTACTTTGGGTAATTCTACAGATGCCAATGCTTGGAGCAGTAACACGCAGTGGTATGCCTTCGGCTCAACAGATTTATTGCCTGTTGAGTTGACTTATTTTTCTGCAGAAAAGAACAAAGAGAAGGTTGATCTTTCGTGGCAAACTGCAAGTGAGTTGAATTCATCCTATTATCAAATACAGCGCTCTGCTGATGGAGTGCATTTTGAAACCATCGCTGTTGAAGCAGCTGCCGGATTTAGCAATACTTTATTGAATTATTCTTTTGTTGATGAAAATCCATTGAAAGGATTTAATTACTATCGTTTAAAAGAAATTGATAGCGATGGTAGTGATCAATATTCTGATATTGCGGTGGTAGATTTCTTTACGGGTAACACTATTTTACAATTGGCCATGTATCCTAATCCGCTTGAAGAAAGTGCAACGTTAAATTTTGAAATGCCTGAGCAAGGAAAAGCTAAAATTGAAGTGTTTGATGCTTTAGGTAAAGTAGTTTATTCTAACGAATCTTATTTTGGCAAAGGAGGAAACTCCATCGCTTTAGTAGATTTGGCTATTGCTTCAGGAAATTATTTCGTGAGAGTGTTAGCTCAAAACGCTATTTCTGACATGGTTCAGTTTAACAAGAAATAGCAACTCATTATTGTTTCTTGGCTGGCGGACCAGCAACAAAATCTTTTAAATAGAAAGGTTCGAAATAAGCTATATCTTCAAATTGTTTTGCAACGAATTTGTCGTATGAAAATCCTATCATGTACCGCGCAGAAGGATGTATGTCGGCTACAATTTGAATGTTGCCTCTATTCAATTTTTCTGCGCACTTTGAAGCGCCATCTCCAAAAAGAAATACTTGTTGTTGTGCATATTCGAGATAGGAATTTTCATCGATAATTTCGGCTTCAATTTCTCTTACAACATTTAGTTGTGTATCGAAAATTTGAGAGTAAACTTCCATGCGGCGCGCATCTAACATGGGAATTAAGATGTCGCCGCCCTGTATCTGTTGTTTGATTTTCCATCGACAAGCAAAGGCAATGTTCAATAAGGTTTCTGTGGAGATTAACGCAATATTTAATCCGTAGCATAAACCCTTGGCAGTTGATACTCCAATTCGCAGGCCTGTATAGCTGCCCGGACCTTTACTCACCGCCACGGCGCTCAGATCTTGTAAGGTGATTTTAGCTTCAAGTAGGGCTTCTTCAATAAAGAGATTTAGTTTCTCTGCGTGAGAATATTGCTCGTTGTATTCTTCTTTTAACGATATCAGCACGCCATCTTTCGCTACGGCAACCGAGCAAAGTTTAGTGGTAGTATCAATATGAAGAATGAAAGACATAAGGTAAAAATAGAGAAATTTTCTCTTTAAATTGATGGGATTAGTGCGTTAAATTGTGCTTTTACATAATTGTAAAATTTATACACAATAATACAACGCGAGAAGGAGTAAGACTTAGGTTAGTAACGAAGGTGTGATAAATCAGTATTGTTCTTTTATTCTATTTCAATGTTGTATCTATCCAACAAGCCAAATACGCCATCTCTCGAGAATTTTGCTTTTTTTATTTTGTTGTTGTCGGGAGCGATAGAATAATTGAATGCTGTTCTAAAATCGGCTTTTTCTAGAATTGTTTTATCGAAAATAGCACTGCGCAAATCGCAATTTTGAAATAAGGCAGAACTTAAGTCGCAATTCGAAAAATCGACTTCATGCAGACTGCAATTTTTGAACGATGTGCTTTTCAATTTCTTTTTGAAGAAAGAAGAAAGATTGAGCAAGCAATCGCTAAAATTTACAAAAAATAGAAAATCGTTGCAGTCTTCAAACCGCATTCCTAATAGCTTGCAACCCTTAAAAGAAACTTCTCTAAATGCTGTATTAATGACTTTCGCCATGGAGAAATTACAAGCGTTGAAAGTGCATTCTATGAAGTTGATATTCGATACATCCACCCCAGTGAAATTACAATTGTTAAAAGAACAATTTTCGTATTCGCCTTTGGCAAATTTTTCTGCAGAATAATCTATTCCCTTGTATTCTTGTTCTTTGTAATAACTCATATTTTAATTTCTTTCCATCTTCCTTTTTTGAAATGATACCAAGCCAACAATGCAATTAATGTTTCGGCGATGGGCACTGCGATAAACACGCCCGTGGCTTTTAAATCTAAAACTATAGATAAGATGTAGGCCAGTGGAATTTGAATACACCAAAAGCAAATAATATTAATAATGGTTGGTGTTTTGGTATCTCCTGCGCCATTTAACGCTTGTATCATAACCATAGAAATTCCATAGAAAATATATCCGGCACTCATATACAGCATCGATAAAACCGCAAATTCAATTACTTTCTCATCTTTAGTGAAAATGCGAATAATATTTTCGGCAAAAAGAAAAAAAAGTAAAGTAACAAAAGCCATAAAAATAACATTGTATTTCATGATGAGCATCACACTTTTTTCTGCTCGGTCGATGTGTTTTGCGCCGAGGTTTTGGCCCACTAATGTTGCTGCCGCATTGCTCATCCCATAAGCGGGAAGAATAAAAAATAGTAAGTTTCTAAATGCAATTTGATAACCTGCAGATGCTTCTGTGCCACCTGTTTCGGCAACGAGTTTCGCTAAGAAAATCCAGCTGCCACTCATGATGATAAATTGAAAAGTAGCAGGCCATGCAATCTTAATTAGTGAGCCAATCATTTCTTTATTGACTTTAAAATGATGTTTGTAAATTGTTAAAATTCCGCTGCCTTTAAACAAATGATAACATTGATAAATCACACCAGTACTTCGGCCGATTACAGTGGCGATGGCAGCACCTTTTAAACCAAAGAAATGAATCAATATCGGACACAACACTATATTAATCAAACTCGCCAACCATAAACTTTTCATGGCCATCATGGCATCACCTGCGCCGCGGTAAATACCATTGATTAAAAATAAAAACATGATGGCACCACTTCCTCCCAGCATGATGCAAGTAAAAACACTTCCTTCTTTTTTCACAGCCTCACTAGCGCCCATCAACCCTAATATGTCGCCAGCGAAAACAATTCCTAGCACACTAATAATTAGGGTAGCTACCAAAGTAACTATCATGGCTTGTGCACCAGCATGCGCAGCACCTTCCGTATTTTTTTCGCCTATTCTTCTTGAAACCACAGCCGTTGCCGCAGTGCTTATTCCTATACCTAAAGAATAAATAATCATGATGACCGATTCGGTTAAACCAACAGCCGCAATAGCATTAGCACCTAGTTTACCTACAAAGAAAATATCTACTACTGCGAAAACGCTTTCTAAACTCAGCTCTAAAATCATGGGAATGGCTAACAAAAATAAAGCCTTTGGAATACTTCCTTGGGTGTAATCCATTTGCTCGCCATTGAGTGATTGTTTGATGGTGGAGATTATTTTTTTGAGCATGTGGCGAAGATAGGCAAGAATTACAAACCCCTCAAAAACTCATTTTAAGTAATCTCTTAAAGTGGTCGAGCGAAACAAACCATTACTGTTTCTTAAATAAATCTTTAAAAGTGGTCGTTTGATTGTTCACCAATGGTTTGGCCCAAAAAGAAATCCGTAAAATAACGGTGTCGCCTTCATTGGCGCTTAGCTGATGGTATTGCACTAAGAAATCTTTTATTTTAATGGCTATCCCTTGTTCGGTGCCCACAAAATAAAAAGCTACTATAATCTTTTGATTGTAAAAAGAATAGAAAATTGTAAAGCATAAAAAGTGAAGAAAAGCAACGTACTATTGCCATAAAAGAATAAATTCGCGCAAATTAATTTCGCATGATATTAGGAATCGACATAGGAGGAACTACCATTAAATTAGGTGTGGTAGATGAAAAAGGAAATATTTTAACTGCTAGTAAATTCCCTACCGAGGAATGGACTAATCCGGCCGAAAAATTAACCGAACTCATTCAAAAAGAATGTGCTAGGTTTCAAAAGGAATATAGTATTGAAGGAGTGGGGATAGGTGTTCCCGGCCAAATATCGGCCGATAAGGAAAGTATTTTAGAGCTAACGAATATTCCATCTTTGAATGGCTTTGCTTTAAGAAGTAAGATTCAAAAGGTTTTACCAAAGCTTAAAGTGGTGATAGAAAATGATGCGCGTTGTGCGGCAATGGGCGAGTTGCAGTTTGGCGGACACGGTTTTGATAGTTTTGTGCTGATGACATTGGGAACTGGCGTGGGTGGAGGAGTAGTAATTAACCGCCAAATATTTACTGGTGCAAGCGGCAATGCGGGTGAAATAGGAATGATTCCTGTTGGTAAAGGAAAGTACTTAGAAGAATATGTTGGTCAGCGACAAATTGTGCAATACGCTACTGATCTGCTTCAAGACAAACTTTATTTAACCTCGGTGCTTAAACAAGATAAAGATTTAAGTGTAGAGAAAATTTATTTCGCCGCTACCGATTTTAATGATTCATGCGCCAAGGCAGTTTTTAAATACGCAGGTACTTTAATTGGCGAAGCCTTGTTAAGTATCATTCATTTGTATGATGTACACAATATTGTAATTGGAGGAGGTGTAGGTAATGCTTTCGATTTAATTAAGCCTGCCGCCGAAACAGTGTTGAAGCATCGTTTGATGAACTATTATTACAAAGATTTACAAATTGTAAAAGCAAGTAATCAAAGCGACACTGGCATTATTGGCGCTGCTAGCTTGGTGCTTTAGTTCAATTCTTCTCATGCTTTCAGCAAGTTTTTATATGCCATTTTTGTGGCGATTAAATTCTATTTTTACTTCGTATGAATTTACCTGTCGAATTTGTTGAACGTAGTTGCTCGTTATTTCCTTACGATTGGGATTCTTTTGTAGAAGCATTGAATGGCGATGCCTCCATTTCTGTGCGCATCAATTGCGATAAAATAGATGAATTAAATTTCGCTAAAGTACCATGGTGCAGTAGTGCTTATCAGTTGAGTGTTCGTCCGCAATTCACGTTAGACCCTTTGATTCATGCCGGCGCATATTATGTGCAAGAAGCGAATTCAATGTTTATAGAGGAGGCTTTACGCCAAGTGAATGATATTTCTAAACCGCACACTATTTTAGATTTGTGCGCTGCGCCCGGCGGAAAAACAACTTTGCTTTCTTCTTTGTATTCTAAAAATTCTGTTATTGTAGCCAACGAAGTGATAAAGCAACGTGCAGGAATTTTAAAAGAAAATGTGCAAAAATGGGGGAGAGGAAATGTGGTGGTGACAAGTAATGATTCTAAAGATTTCGGACGAATAGAAAATTTCTTTGATGTTTTGGTAGCCGATTTACCTTGCTCGGGCGAAGGTATGTTTCGTAAAGACCCAAAGGCTATTACCGAATGGTCGACAGCCAACGTTCAACTGTGTGCCGAAAGACAAAAAAGAATCATTGCTTCGGTATGGCCTTCTATCAAAAAGGGCGGACATATTCTATACAGCACCTGTACCTTTAATGAAGAAGAAAACGAAAACAATATAGATTGGATTTGCGAAAATTTTGATGCCGAAGTAGTGCATCTTTCCATCCAAGAAGAGTGGGGTATTGTAGCCTCTAAAAATGGTTATCGTTTTTATCCGCACAAAACTCCAGGAGAAGGTTTTTTCCTTTCTGTTTTAAGAAAAAAAGGAGAGCATGAAGAAGTGCGCGCTAAGAAAATTCACAAGAAAGATTTTTCGTTTTTACACAAGAATGAAAAAGAATGGACCGAAAAATTCGTTGCTGCGAAGGGTGCAGAATTTCTGAAATTTAAAAACTTTGTTTTTCTTTTCGGCGGCGATGTAAATCAACTTTTCATACTCTCCGAATCTTTGTATGTACTGTATTTTGGCGTGGAGGTGGGTGAAATATTGCGCGATGAAATTAAACCCGCACCTACATTGGTGTATTCTTCTTTTTGTAATAAAGTGGCTTTCGATTATATGGATTTATCGCAATACGATGCACTGCGAATTTTAAAGAAAGAGAATATTGTTTTACCGCATAAAGCCGAAAAAAACTGGATTGTTTTCACCTTCAAAAATGTGCCCATCGCCTTGGCAAAAAATATTGGCAATCGAATCAATAATTATTTCCCCAAAGAATGGGTAATAAGAATGAATATTAAAGAGGAAGGCTTGAGAAGCTTAGTGGCCTAAGAAATAAACTCAAATCTATTTCTAATAGCAACACTTATTTCCTCGTTTTCAATTAAGAAACCATCGTGTCCATACAACGATTCAATTTCTTGATATTCACAGTCGGGAATATGCTCGTTCATATGCTCTTGCTCAGAAACCGGACACAATAAATCTGAATGAATACCGATGATTAAGGTGCGCTGACCAATAGACGCCAAAGCTTCTTCCATCGCATCAAAACGGCCGCGCGCAATATTATGGGTATCCAACACTTTCGTTAATTTATGGTACGAAATAGCATTGAATCTTTTGGCTAATTTTTCTCCTTGATATTTAAGGTAAGAACTTACTTTAAATTCATCGGTTTTATTTTCGCTTTCTTCTTTTTGGCGAATATTATAAGCTTCATGGTTTCTGTAAAACAACAAACCAATTTGACGTGCTCGTTTCATTCCTTCCAAACCAGCATGCGCTGCTTCAATTCCCCAGGTTGGGTCTAACTCAATCGCCGAACGATGCGCCGTATGAATAGCCACACCCCAAGGCGCTTCTTTAGGTGAAGAACATAAAATACATTGGTTTTCCATTACCTGAGGTTCCATCATCGCCCACTCCATAATTTGGTAACCACCGCAAGAACCACCTATACCTAGTTTTATCTTTTCTATACCTAGTTTTTTTCTAAGCAGAATAAAGCTTTTCACAACATCACGAATGGTAACATCGGGAAAAGAATAGTAATAAGGTTTTCCTGTTTCTGCATTAATAGATAAGGGTCCGGTAGTGCCATAGCAAGAACCCAAGATATTTGCGCAAACAATAAAATATTTCTCAGGGTCGAATAGTTTACCCTTTCCCACCAATCCATCCCACCAAACCGACGGGTCGCTATTTGCCGTTAAAGCGTGACAGACCCAAATCACATTTGATTGGTCGGTATTCATTTTACCGCAAGTATGATAGGCTATAGTAAGCTCTGGTAAGCAGCCTCCTAGCTCTAAATCAAACTTCCCGAAATTATGAAATTGCTTTTGTGACACGCTCTTTAATTTTATAGAAGTGGGCAAAAATAAGTAAAGATGTTTAAAGTAAAAACTATGAGGCGCTTTTACTACTTTTACTAAAATTTTACTCTTATGGCAGAAACAGCAGTTAGTCGCAGTGAATTCATCATTAATGAAGAAGGAAAATATAGTGCACACAACTATCATCCCTTACCAGTTGTACTTTCTAAAGGAGAAGGGGTTTTTGTTTGGGATGTAGAAGGAAAGAGATATTTCGATTTTCTTTCGGCCTATTCTGCCGTGAATCAAGGTCATTCGCATCCTAAAATAGTGGCTGCTTTGGTTGAGCAAGCGCAAAAATTGTCGCTTACTTCTCGTGCTTTCCATAACGATGTGTTTTGGGAATTCTCTAAATTCATTACCGAATTCTTTGGTTTCGATAAGGTTTTACCAATGAATACAGGTGCTGAGGCGGTAGAAACAGCTTTGAAAATTTCGAGAAAATGGGGCTATGAGAAAAAAGGAATACCTACTAACAAAGCGAGAATTATTTTTTGTGAGAATAACTTTCATGGAAGAACGATTACTATTATAAGTGCGAGTAATGACCCAGCTTCTACTAAAAATTTCGGACCCTTCACGCCTGGACTTAGCGCTGTTCCGTACAATGATTTGGCAGCTTTAGAGAAGGAGTTGAAAGACCCTAATGTTGCGGCATTTATTGTTGAGCCTATTCAAGGAGAAGCAGGAGTATATGTGCCAGAAGACGGATTCTTAGCCAAATCTTATGCTTTGTGTAAAGCCAACAATGTTTTGTTTGTGGCCGATGAGGTGCAAACAGGTATTGCGCGCACAGGTAAAATTATTGCCTGTGAGCACGAAGGGGTTAAGCCCGACCTATTAATTTTAGGTAAAGCGGTGAGTGGCGGCATGTACCCGGTATCATGCGTTTTAACTTCTCACGATATTATGGATGTGATTCATCCTGGAGAGCATGGTTCAACTTTTGGAGGAAATCCATTGGCTTGTAAAGTTGCCATGGCAGCTTTGTCAGTAGTGAGAGATGAAAAACTATCAGAGCGAGCTGAAGTGCTTGGTGAGTTGTTGAGAAAAGAATTGAGAGCCATCAAATCAGATATGATCACTTTGGTGCGTGGTAAAGGCTTATTGAATGCCATTGTCATCAAACCAAAAAACGGAAAAGAGGCATGGGATGTGTGTTTAAAAATGCGCGACAACGGCTTGCTGGCTAAACCAACGCATGGTGATATTATTCGTTTTGCTCCCCCTTTGATTATTACTGAGGCGCAAATTATGGAGTGCGTGGAAATTATTAAGAAATCGATAGAAGAGATAGAAGCTTAGTTGTTTAATATTTTAACACAAAATCTTCCTTCACTTGTCCTTTTTTAAAGAACACCATTCCAACAAAAAATAGGTCGATAGAGACGCTTACATCAGGATGAAGCTTAATTTCATTCCATGCTTTTTCCATGCCTTCGCTCCAGTGTACATCATCGAAAATGATAACTGTATTTTCGTTGAGGTAAGGAAGACATTGATAGAAATATCTCACCGTTGGCTCGTATTGGTGATTGCCATCGATAAATACAAAATCGAGTGAACTTAAATTTTTCAAAACTTTTTCGAAAGTATCGTCGAAATTGCCCACTGTAATTTGAATGTTGCGTAGCTTTTGCGAATCGAAAACTTTTTGGGCCATTTTAGCGGTTTCGGGGCAACCTTCTAAAGTATTCACCATAGATAAAGCGCTGGCAGAAGCAAAGTATGAAGTGCTTAATCCTAGTGAAGTGCCTAATTCCACAATATTTTTAGGTTGCATTTCTGCAATCATTCTAAAAAACAATTTGCCATATTTCTCAGGCTTAGCTGCGTTTTTAGCAATAGTTTTTATCTTCTTTTTTTTGCCATTGTTGTATAAAGAACCTGCGCCCAAATCGGTGATGGTAATTTCTGTTTCATTGGCAAGCAAAGCTTTTCTAATAGCTTTAATATTTTCGAAAGGATAATAATTTTTGTCGGAAAGAATTACTTCGCCAAAAAATTTAAACACGAAAGGAGAGTGTATGCCATAGCGCGTATTGGCCACCACCAAATATTTAAAGTATTTTAAAATGAAGAGCAAATGATGCATGGTTCAAACATACATGATTTTGGTGGATTGAAAAAAACTGCCCCGAAAGAGTAGGATTCTAATATTTGACTCA
>CAMDPJ010000016.1 GCA_945903925.1 Chryseobacterium gleum | reverse complement strand
GAAGTAATGAAATTCTTCAATAAAGAACACGCCATGCAAGTTTTAAAAGGCGACTATTCATTTGGTAAATGCTACCTTACATGCAGCGTTTATGGTAAAACAGGCAAAATGAAATTTGCTGGCAGCGTGAAGGGTGATAGCTTATTTTTGGAAGCGAAAAATTCTAACGACGGCACCTCTACTCGATTGGCTTTCGGATTTGTAGAAGAGGCTATTCCTATTACAATTCAGAAATAAAAAAAAAGCCCCTAAATTAAACTTTTGGGGCACCCCAAAACAACCAGGGAAAACGACTTGTACGATTTTCAACTTATAGGTAATACGTTTAAATCATGACGTGAGTATATTAAGTAAAAGCGCACCAAACACAATTATTTTTCAAAGCAACAAACTAATTCTTTAAACGACTTTTTTTGAACGGCGAACGGATTAAAATTGCCGACAATTATTTTTCAGCCAACTTTAATTCAATTTCAGAAAGCACTTTTTCGGTAAAAATAAGCGATTTACAAAACTCTTCTCGAATCATTTCCAATTCATTTTCTTTTTTGGCCTTGTACTCTATCACCTTCATCGATTCTTCCAACTCTTTTAAACCCAGTAATGCCAGTGGCGAACGATATTTATGCGCCAATTGAGCAATGCTTTTCCAGTCTTGTTGTTCTACCGCTTCCTTTAATTTTTGAATTAGTGGGGGCGTATCTTCATAAAAGATAGCCAACATTTCTTTCACAAATTCATCATTGCCTTCCGACATTGTTTTAAGATAGCCCACATCTAGCATATTTACCGAAATACTATTCACCATTTTTTTTCCAAATAAAAATTTATAAATCAAAGCAAACAAATCATCTTTATGAATAGGTTTTGCTATGTGTTCGTTCATTCCTGCTGCAATACAAGCATCACGCTCTTCTTTAAAGGCATGTGCTGTCATTGCGATAACAGGTATGTTTTTTTTTGATTCAGAAAAATTACTTCTCAATTCTTTTATCACTTCAAATCCGTCTTTATTTGGCATTTGAATATCTAATAGTAAAATATCAAAATCTCTTTCCTTCATCATCTGCAAAGCTTCTTCACCATCAGACACTACAAACAATTTGGCTGGTGTTTTTTCAAAAATATTGATGATGAATTTCTGATTCATTCTATTGTCTTCTGCCAACAAAATTGTTTTGCCTTGCAGCAAACTAAAGTCTATTTCTGTAATTTCTTCCTCCACTTCTGCTTTATAATTTGCATCTAATTTGTATTTAATCTCAAATTCAAAAACAGAACCTTCGCCCAATTTACTGCTTGCCTTTACTGTTCCTTTTTGAAGTTCAACCAATTTCTTCACAATAGATAATCCCAAACCCGTACCACCATATTTTCTTGTAGCGCCAGAACTCACTTGATTGAAACTTTCAAAAATATAATCGAGATTATTCTTCTGAATTCCTATACCACTATCGATGACAAAGAATTTCAAACGAAATCTATCTTCTTTCTCCCACGATTTAATCACTTTAATTTTTACAAATCCTTTATCGGTAAACTTAATGGCATTGCCTACCAAGTTCATCAACACCTGATACAATCTATTGCTATCTCCAATAATGAAATTAGGCACGTCAGGCGCCACCTCAATAGAAAAACCCAACGATTTCTCACTGGCTTTACCTTTTAAAACACGCTCAATAGCATCCAACACATTGTGCAAAACAAATCCTTCCTTTTCAATAAACAGTTTACCCGCTTCAATTTTTGAAAAATCTAATATATCATTGATTAAGTTCAATAAATTTTCTCCCGAAACCTTGATGGTATGCACATAATCTTTTTGAACATCATTCAACTCGGTTTCTTCCAACAAGCCCGTAAAACCAACAATTGCGTTCATTGGTGTTCTTATTTCGTGACTCATATTGGCAATAAAATCTTGCTTGGCTTTACTGGTTTGTTCGGCCAAGACCTTAGCGCGCATCAACGAATCTTCTGCCTCAGCTCTTTTGGTAATATCATTCGCAATACCAATTACTTCCAACAATTCCCCATAATTATCAAAACGAGGCGTGCAAGTGATTTGATATAAAGCATTGCCAAAGTTCATCGACTGTGTTACCTCATTGCCAGCCAAAGCTATTTTAACTTGGTTAGTGAATTCATCTTTCCCTTCAAAAACATCGAAAATAGATTCACCAATAATGTCGTCACTAAAACCCAAATTACTCCCTTTGGCTAAGGTGATTTCTCCTCGCTTATCGAAAGAGAAAACAATGATTGGCGTATATGAAATCACAGTAGCCAATTTATCCTCTGCCGATTTCAAGTGGAATTCGACGTTTTTGCGCTGACTTTCTAACTTCGAATAACGAATGGAGTTTCTAATGCATTGCTCAATTCCATCGCTGTTCAATAAGGATTTAGGAATGAAATCACTGGCCCCCGATTGCATCATCTCTACTGCTATTTGCGGATCGGCATAATCGGTAATAAATACCACAGGTACCTGAATGTCTTTCGATCTAAGGTTTTTAAGAAAAGTTAAACCGTTTTGATTGGGTAAATGGTAATCGGAAAACACAATATCGAATGCTCTCTTTTTAACCATAACGTACAGCTCCTCTATATCGGACACAATAGTTAAAGCGATTTTTAAGGTTGATTTTTGTATTTCACGATGAAAATTACGCGCGTCGTTTTCGTTAACTTCGATGTACAATAATTTTATTACCTGTTGCATTTAGAGTGTTATACAGTTGAAGGTAAAAGGTAAGAATTATTACACTAAAATCCCATTCTTTTATAGAAAAGACTGAGTAATGAGCTTCTTCGTTCGGCAACAGATTTTTTCTTTAATACCTGATAAATATTTTCTGCCAACCTATCGTAACAGCCTTCTCCTTTCACAATGAAATCTGAAGCCCCACTCTTCATGGCTTGCAGAGCTATGTGCATATGACGGTGTCCTGTTAACATAAAAACAGACGGCGCTGGCTTCATCATTTTTATTTTCACCAACAACGACAAACCATTGGTATATGCCATTTGCTGCTTATACATATAATCTAAAACCACTACATCAACATTTTTAGATTCTGTTTCAAAGTCCTCGAATTTCTTATAGGGAGTGATTTCTACACCCGATTTGTAAACGCTTTCTAACTTATGTTTTGTTACTCTTAAACACATTTCATCCTCGTCAATCAAAGCTATTTGCAATTTCTTGCCATTAAGTTTTCGATAAGACGTTGTTACTTCGGCTGCGTTCTTAGCATTTAGTTCTACTGAATAATCATTTCCCATATAGCTGCCTGTTTCAGTTATTAAAAACCCAATGCTATTTTAACCCAATTATGTTTTGAAAGTTAGAATGAATGCGCTTTTTCAATCAACATTAAATTGTTGAAGAAATCGACTTGAGAAATAAAATTCAAAGATTATACCTAATACTATTCCTTTAAGACTAAGGCCGACGGGGCGTCAACCAGCCATTCGCTATGACTCAACACCAGCTTTCTCCAGCTGTCTATACTAATCAACATCAAGTCTTGTTGCGACAAAAATTCTTTCTCAATAGTGTTTTCTCCCAAGAAAGTTAAGTGGTAAGGATTTTCTTTTTCAATCACATTAACCTTCTCTTTAAACTCCATATTGTTTTGAAAAATACCCAAAGCATCCACCAAAACCACTTTTGATCCTTTGTTGTCGATTACCTTCTTGGCATAGTTCAATAAAAATAAATCATTCTCTGAGAGTATAGGAATAAATACATGGTCTGGCTTCTTCAAGCCCTTATCGATAAAGATTCCCAAAGAACCTTTTATTGTTTTAATAATGTTGTTTACACGCGTATTAAAAACGCTGCCTTCAATGATATTTTCTTTACCTGTTAAGGTTTGAATCAATCTTTCGGGGTTGATGATTTTCGATGTAATACCAATAACTCTGCCCAGCAATGTTCCTTCGTAAATTGATGGCCCCATGCCTATAATTAATAAATCGTACTGTCCGTCATTCGCTGTATCTACAATCTCTTTATCTATATCAATCGTTGGCTTAAAAGCGGTTTTAATGTTTAAATCGAGTTTCACTGCCTGACTCTTAATCGGCCTAAAAGTATCTCTTTCCAACTCCAACATATTGTACTGATGCAACTCATTACTTAAACGAAGATGCATAGCCGTAACTTCCGATTGAGCTTGCTCTTTGTGCAACAAAGCATCAGAAAGAATCACCATGCTCTTTCCTCTCTCTGGATCACCAAATGAGAAAATAAGTCGGAATTTTTTCTGCATCTCTTCCGTGACCGATTCTACCGATTTGTCTTTGAAAAGGAAATCGATGAAATCTAATGCTGGACCGGTCATAAACGTAGTAACCAAGGCCATGATGACCAACATAGCAAACAATTCCGGACTTAAAACGCCTAATTCCAAACCAATGTTCAAAACCACCAATTCCATCAAACCACGCGTGTTCATAAAAGCGCCAATCATTAAACTTTCTTTCCATGATTGTCCCACAAACTTAGCAGCAAGCGCACTTCCCAAAAACTTACCAGTTACAGCAACCGCAACAATAACTCCAGCAATCATCCAAAGATGAGGATCATTCAACAAACCAATTTGTGTCTTCAACCCTGTTACCACAAAGAACAATGGCAGTAACATCACCATAGAAACATCTTCAATTTTCTCTACAAATAAGTTTCTAAAATGCATGCTTGGTGGCATAATTACGCCAGCCATGAAAGCACCAAACAAAGCATGAATTCCAATAACTTCGGTAGCGTATGATGAAATCAAAAGCGTTGCAAAGAAGATGGCCACCACTGGTTTACCAATATTATCTTGCTTAGAATACACATCACCAATTCTCTTTAAGAAAGGTTGAACTACCTTCAACATCAAAACCACATAACCAACAGCCAGGGCTATTGTATAAATAGAACTCACTACCGAACCAGCTTTAACAATGGCAATAACTGCAGCCAAAATACACCAAGCAGTAATATCATCGGCAGCAGCGCAAGTAATGACCATGGCACCCAACTTGGTTTTCGATAACTGACGCTCTTGAACTATGCGAGCCAATACCGGAAAAGCAGTAATACTCATCGAAATACCTACAAATAAAGCAAAAGACAAGAACTGAACGTTCTCTGGAGCAAATTCTTCGTAAACAAAATAAGCTAAGCCAACACCTAATGTGAAAGGGAAAATGATGCTTGCATGACTAATAACTATGGCCTCTTGAGCCTTTTTTCTCAATACTTTTAAATCGAGTTCCATGCCCACAATGAACATGAAAAGTATCAAGCCCACCTGACTCAAAAACTGTAAATTACCTATGGATGATTTGGGAAAAAGGAAAAGAGAAAACTCAGGAAAGAACATCCCCAAAAATGAAGGACCCAAAAATATACCTGCTATGATTTCCCCGATAACAGAGGGTTGTCCGATTTTTCTAAACAAAAACGAAAAAATTCGCGCAGTAACAATGATGGTAATAATTTGCAACAATAATATCGCTAATGGATGTACCACATTGTGATGTAAAGTATCTTTAATTGCCTCAAATCCGCTTAAATCCTTATGTACAACAGCCTGCTTAATTTTAGTCACTTCCATGAACTCGCCTTCTTGCATCACGAAATACATCAAAGCAAGAAAACCTCCTGTAACAACTATATAGAATATGAAATTTTTTAAGCCGTTCATGGCGCGAATTTAATTAAGAATATCAAGCTCTCAACATTAATTTAACATTAAGTCGTTTACTCTTCCATCTCTTTTAAAATTTTGTTTACTTCCTCTTCGGTATTCTTCAATTTAAGATTGCAGGTTTTAATAATTTGTAAAGCCTTTTTTACATTTTCGGCCAGTTCATCCACATCTACTTCTTCGCCTTCAATTTTTGCCACTATCTGCTCCAACTCCAAAATAGATTCGGCATAGGTTATTTTCTTTTTACTCATATTATATGATTTTACTTTTTATATAACCATCTTTAAAAACGGTAGTTATCTCTTCATTGGATTGTAATCCTTTTGCCGATTTCACCACTTTACCACCTGCATAAGAAAGCGTATATCCTCGTGCCAACACCTTTGCCGGGTCTAGTAAGTTCACTTTTTGCTCTAACACCTTCATCTCAAATTTCTTGTGCTGAACAAACTTAGCCATGGCCACTGCGAGCGATTTAAAATTCTCTTTAGCATCGAATTGTTTTTCACGCAAGAGCTTCATGCTATCGTTCACAATATCTTTTTTTGCTTCTGATAAATGACGCTTTTTGTTTTCCATCAAACGCACAGAAAACTCATTCACATCTCGGCTTAAGGATTTGATTTCTGTTTTTTTATCTTGAATAAAGACCAAACTTTTTCTGGTAATTACATGAGAAGCTTCATTGATAAAAGTATTTTCTTTTAGTAATCGGTCGGCTAGTAATTCTTTCAATCTCGACTTAGCATCAATCAGCATTTCATCAAAACTCTGAAAACTCATCAATATATATTCGGCCACAGCCGTGGGTGTTTTAAGTTTTTGATGAGCCACCATATCTGCAATTGATTCGTCGCGCTCGTGGCCGATACCCGTTACAACAGGCAATGAACAATTGGCAATCGCCTTAGCTAACTCATAATCGTCAAAAGCACTTAATTCCACCGTTGACCCTCCCCCTCTTACAATTACAGCAATATCGAATTGCGCTGCTTTAGCTTCTATCTTTTGTAGTGCCGAAATGATGCTTGATGCTGTTTTATCACCTTGCATTAAAGCCTGAAATGTTTTAACATCAATATGATAGCCATAAACATTATTCTGCAATTGATTCATGAAATCTTCATATCCAGCAGCTGTTTCCGATGAAATCAAGGCAATTCGCTGCGGCACCAAAGGAAATTCTAATGCCTTATTTTTATAAATTAATCCTTCTTTCACCAAACGTTCTTCCACCTCTTTTTTTCGTCGGGCCAAATCACCCAAAGAATACGAAGGATCAATACCTATCACGTTTAAACTAATGCCATACAAAGGATGGTATTGCACTTCGGCCAGCAACAAAGTTTTCATTCCTGCTTGCAATGTACTGCCCGTTACCTGAAAAAATTTATTGAGAATATTTTGCAACTTAAACGACCAAATATTGGCGCGCATCTTAGCCACCACCGACTTCTCGGTTTTCTCCACCAACTCTAAGTAACAGTGTCCGCTGCTCTGATTCATATTTAAAGAAGCAATCTCCGCCACCACCCATATTTGCTGCATGAAGTTGCCTTCGATAGCATCTTTAATGTGCAACGATAATTGATGGAGAGTGAGGTGGTCGGTATGTTCTTCGTGGTTGTTCAATTTGATTACAGGTAATTAATTAAAGTGGCCACCATCTTTTACTCTAAGTGCTACCCTTCGTTCACAAATATCTGGGGAGTTGATTAAGAAGAAAATTAGTGTAGTGGTATAACCTAACTCTCTGAATTTACTGTTTCTAATGAAGTGCGAATTGATTTGTAAATTGGTTTCGTAGGCAACATTTTTACCCAACTTAAATGCAGTAGATATGTATCTTTCAAACTCTTCTAGGATGCGTTTACTTGTAGTTGATTTACCAGCTCCATTTGGACCAGCAATAACAATGAAATGCTTATTAGACATTATCAGATACTATAGAAACCACTGGGCGAAAGGTTTTATCATCACTGTTTTTAAACTTAGACTCATGTTTTTTCTTTTCTTCAATAAGAATTTCAGAAACCACATTTATGATTCTTTCAGATTCCTTTTTTGCGTCCATTAAAGCAAACATAGCAAGCGATTTAGTTAATCAAATATACAATATGTGTAAGTGAAATCAAACAAAACAATGAAATTGATCATAAGCCTTAAGATGAAATACCACCTGTGTTTTCCAATTAAAAATTACCTTACCTAATTATTCATTTTTTGTTTTCAACTGATTTCCATTTACCTTAAAGGCTATCTATTACACCCACCTGTTGCGTGAGTTGTTGGAACTTCAAAATCCCAAATCCAATTTTCTTACTATTTTTGCAGACATATCCATTTGTTATCCGATTTTATCCGATTATAAAAGTGATATCCTTTTTTCTATTCATCCAAATTATTTAAATTATTTTACAACTCATTTACCAGTTTTCTCTATTCAGCGGAAACCGCCTATTGATCTTCAGGTTTGTAGGTCACTATATTATAAATCGATACTCTGCGATACGATAAGATTCGATAATGATATTTCCAACAAATACCACATTTTTGCAATACTGGCAAATGTTGGCGCTTAGTTATATGATGTTCTGTGTGGAGATAAACTGTTTCTATAGACTAATTCACGGCACAAGCTATTCCAGATAACCTTTTTTAATTACCGTCTTGAAATGAGTTCTAAAAGTGCTTTCTAAATAAAACGCACCGTCCCTAATTTCCTTGAGTTTCAATGATTCACGAGAGAGGCATATACCTTATAACGCCTGGTATCATGGATGCTTGTGGTTTTAACTCCTATCAAAGAACCAGGTACTAACTTAAACTTTTTCTTTCTTTTCACGTCTATATGTTGTATATTTATTCATAAATTTGTTGCTATGAATGCACTAACTATAAGAGAAGCGTCTTTGGAAATACTAAACAGTATGCCTGTCAACTGCTCAGCCGAAGAGATTATGTACAAGATTAATTTAGCTGCTCAGGCTTTAGATGGATTAAAAGACAAAGAAGCTGGAAATGTTATTTCAACAGATGATTTATTAAAAAGAATTGACTCTTGGCAACAGAAGTAATTTGGACTAACAGAGCATCAAGAAACCTACAAAGTATTCATACTTATATTTCTAATGATTCTGTTTTCTATGCAACAAGATTTGTAAAGCATCTTGTTCAATCAGTTAACCAACAACTTTCTTTTAAGCCGCTTACAGGTAGAAGTATTCCTGAATTTGAGGGAACACATTTAAGCCATCTGCGTGAAGTAATTTTCAAAGGTTATAGAGTTATTTACGAAACTACTGATTTACCTGACAAGGTATTAGTTTTAGCAGTATCCAACGGTAGACAAGAACTTAGAAATGTTAACACAGAATGGGATATTGATTAAATAGGAAACCCTTCCTCAATAGCTCCTCTCAAAATATATACGGACGGTAGGTATTATCTTCACATGTATTTTTCTCTGTCTGCATCGTCTTCAAAGATATCTTGTCCACAAACAGGGGACAGACGTAAATAAAATATTTATGAAAAACAGGGGACAGACGTAACTTTTCCATTCATTTATTCTCTTTTTTTGGTCTTCCATATTTGCTAAATGTTAGAAAAATGGGGACGGTGGTTATTTTATTTAAAGCTCTCCCAAACCTTCTCAATTCTCTCTGCACTTTCCTTCTTCACAGGCACCAAAGGCAAACGCAAAGTGTTTTCAATCAATCCTTGTTTGTGTATGAAATATTTGATACTTGATGGGTTTCCATCATCAAAAGCAACATTCATTACAGGCAACAAATGGTTGTGCGCTTCTTGAGCCGCGTTGAAATCGCCTTCTATCGCTACATTTACAATAGCAACTACTTCTTTAGGATAAGCATTAGCAATCACAGAAATCAAACCAACAGCACCCAATTTAATCATATCTAAAGCCAAAGCATCGTCGCCCGATGTAACAGCGAAACCGCCGCTCACCAAGCTTTTGCATTGCTCTAATCCTGCCGAAGCATCTTTCATAGCAATGATATTTTTAAAATCTTTCGCCAATCTTAATGAGGTCTCAACCGCTACCGAACTACCTGTTCTTGCTGGCACATTGTACAACACCACTGGAAGTGGAGATGCTTTTGCAATGGCTGCATAATGTTGGTAAATACCTTCTTGTGACGGACGATTATAAGCTGGCGATACGCTCAATATAGAAGCTATTCCAGTAAAATCTGTTGTTTCAATTTCATGAACTATTTCAGCCGTATTGTTACCGCCAATACCAATCATAATAGGTAATCTTCCTGCGTTCACTTCCTTCACTTTAGCTACTACCTTTTTCTTTTCGTCTTTTGTAAGTGCAACCGATTCGCCCGTTGTACCCAATACCACCAAATAATTCACTCCTCCCTCAATCACCTTATTCACCATCTTAGCTAATGCCGTATAATCTACTTCATTTTCTGTGGTAAATGGTGTTATCAGCGCTACTCCCGTTCCTTTCAAATTCATATTGTCTCTTTATTAATAATGTTCAAATAATGGTCTATATGTCGCAGCAAATATTTTAAATCTTTCCCCTCTTCTATCTTAATCATCAAATCGAAAAGATTACTGTATGCTAATTCTTGTCGGCCCACCTTAAATTTTGCCTTTGATTGATTAACGATATACTTGAAAGGAAAAAATGGCTCCAAACTAGTGTCAATCAATATGTCGTAAGGTTCTTCAATGAAATTAGTCACTGTTTTACCGCCGGGCTGCATCAACAAATTTAAATCCTTTTTTGTAAAGTAATCAAACTCTAGCTTAGGATTTACACCTTCGGGCATTTTCAAGGTATCGTAATACCCCAAAGCCAGCGCTGTAAGCCTGTAATCTCTAAGATATTTCACAAACTTACGCACCAAATCTATTTCTTCTTCATCATAAGCGCGGTAAAGAATTGCGCAGGTTTTACCTGGCGAAAAACTAACAGGCACTATCTCCCTTTCGGAGGCAGGAATGGTTTTAAAGGCCAATTCTCCTATTTTAAGTCGTATGTCGTCGAAAAATGCCAAAGGTTTATTTTGCCGTAAATTTAATGTTAGGAAATGAAAACAAAAAACCGCTCCCGACTTTAAAAAGAACGGTTTCTCAACAATTGTTCATAAGTGTTGCTTTGTTTGCCGAAATTTCAAGAATTCTTCACTTCTGAATAGAAAGGGAAATTAGTTGAACTGCTAGGAGAGTCCGTAACGTTTACGAACCACCCACTCTGCGCCAAGCAGCATAATAATTAAAAAGAAAATCCATTTGTTGTGAATGAGTTCTTTCATCTCTACCGATGAGTGTTCTACAGGTTTAATATCTTCACGCGCCAGCAATTCCTTGGTCATTTTTTCACTCTCATTTAAGAAATAAAAATTACCTCCGCTGCTACTGGCCAATTGTTTCATCACAAAAACATCGGCCTTAGAGGTCGCGCCTTCTAAGTTCATTTCCTCTACTAAAAATTTTCCTTTTTTCTCTATGCGTTTACTCCCCATTAAAGTTTGCGCTTTGTAATTGTATGCGCCAGGCCACAAATAACCAACAGTGAGGCGGTATCTATTGTTGATAGGCTCAAACACATAATTAAACTCTTTTCCTTTTTCATTAATTAGTTTAAAACCCACTTCGCTTTTATTAAAAAGTTCATACGAATTGTCGTACAATTCTGCATCGAAAATAATTTCTTCGTTCTCTAAAAATTTCTTTTTATGGTTGATTTTAAAATTCGACTTGTCTTCTTTCACAGAAATATATTGCACCATTTTTTGCATAATTTCTTTGAAATGAACATCACTTTCGTTCTTCATAAAGTCATTCATCTTCCACCTCCAAATACCTTCTCCTGCTATTAAACAAAGTTTAGATTCCTCAGCCGAATAAAAAGAAATAAGTGGCAAATCGGTTTCTACTTTACCCACCTGCTGATAGGCAAAAACCTGCGCATCACCGGGCACACTAAACTGAGTGAAAGGAACTTTTAAAGGTGCAATATCTGATAGGAATTCTTTGGTACTTTCCTCTATACTAAACAACGTAAAATCTTTATTTGCTAAGGGATAAACATCATTGAAAGCACGCGCTGAAGGGAGGTTGGCCCATTGAATCCCTAAATTGTATCTACCCAAAGTGTTGTATTTGGTTTGTGTACCTAATATTACACAAACACCCATTCTTTTGGCCAAAGCTTTTTGCAATAATTTCTCTCCAAAAGCCACATCTTCGGGAAGTTGATGTAACAACAACACATTGTATTGATCTATGTTTCCTTTAAATTCTTTGAAGAAAGACAAATCAACTTGGTAATTGTCGTTGCTTTCGATAGCACTTTTAATGGCGCCTAAATCGGGGTGCGAGCCCTGTCCTAAAATCAATATTTTTTGTCGGCCATCCAACACTTCTATATACACTTCTCGAGTATTGTTTTGTACAATCTTTTCACCCTTCACCGTTTTTACATTCACTGTAAGTTTATGCATTCCTGTTTTTTCGGCGCGCAATAAAGCTTTGTAATTCAAAATGGATTTTGTGATTTTAATTTCTTCAGTTTTCTTTACTTCACCATCTATAGAGAGCGTTACCGTAGTTTGTTCGTTCAAACAAGCATTGTTACCAATCACCACTTCTACAGGAAAATTATTGCCTAAATAAGTAAGGTTGTTGAAAAACAAATCTTTGATAAATAAATCTTTATATGTTGATGTATCGCCCACCAAAACGGAGAAAACAGGCACATTTTGTAGCTTTTTGGCGTAAGCCGGATTTTGTCCCGAATTATAAATGCCATCGCTCACCACCACCACTCCACCAACATTCTTATTGGAATAGCGCGTTTCTAAATCTTCAAACAAATTAGAAAAATTGGTGGTTTTATCCCTAAAAGACAAAGAATCATTGTGTTGTACTTTATCGCCAAAAGAGCAAAAATTCAATTCGTATTGTGATGCAAAAGCCGACTTAATTCCCGCTATTTTCTCTTGTAACAGTTTTGTGTTAGTTTCGCCTACTGAGGCCGAATTATCTACAGCAATTACCAATATTGGTTTCTCTACGGTAGAAGAAACCGATTTTATAAAAGGAGAAAGTAAAAGAAATGAAATAAGTGAAACCACTAAGGTTCTAAAACAAAACAGAACTATCTTCAAAGTAAAAGGTAGTTCTGTTAGTTTTGAATTTCTCCAATAAAAAAATGAGGCATAAACAACACCAAGCAAAAGGCACAGCACTATATACCAAGCCGAATATTGTGTTATTAATTCCAATTTTTCACAATATTACATCGACATTCCGCCGCAAACGTTAATAACTTGTCCGGTAATATAAGTACTATTGTCACTCGCCAAAAACAAAGCCAACTCAGCAATATCATCACCTTCACCAGCTCTTTGCAATGGAATATCTTTCACCCATCCTTCAACTACTTTAGGATCTAAAACTTCTGTCATTTCTGTTTTAATGAAGCCTGGGGCAATAGCGTTGCAACGAATACTTCTAGAACCCAACTCTTTAGCAATAGATTTAGTGAAACCGTATGTTCCTGCTTTTGATGCAGCGTAGTTCGATTGTCCGGCATTACCATTCACACCAACTACACTTCCTATATTGATAATAGAACCTTTACGGGCTTTTAACATGGGCCGAGTTACTGCTTTCGTTAAATTGAATATCGATTTTAAATTCGTTCCAATCACCTCATCAAATTGTTGTTCGGTCATTCTCATTAATAAGTTATCACGTGTGATACCGGCGTTGTTCACCACTATATCAACAGTTCCAAATTGAGCTACTACATCATTTACCAATTGCTCTGAAGCTGCAAAGTTAGATGCATCTGACTTAAATCCTTTGGCTTTGCCGCCCAGCGCCACCAATTCCTCTTCTAACTGACGCGCTTTTTCTTCTGATGACAAATAAGTGAATGCAACTGTTGCACCATTTTGAGCAAATTTCATAGCAATTGCTCTTCCGATACCTCTAGAAGCACCTGTAACAATAGCGACTTTTCCTTCTAATAAACCCATAATAATTTTTCTTTAATGTATTCTGTTGATTTTGACTGTGAGGCAATAAATACTATTTTCGCTCTCGAAATTCAAATATATGAGAAAAATACTTTTTTTAAGCCTGTTTTTAAGCCTTTGTCAATTTAGCAAAGCTCAAATGTTTTTTGATTTTGGAGTTAAAGGAGGTTTTGGAGGAACATGGTTATTCAACAAAACGATGATGAACGACAACAAAATTAAGTATGGAGGAAATCCTTCGTACGCTTTTGGTGGAAAAGTGAGCGTTAATTTCAATGAGACTTATGCTGTTTCATCAGAATTTATTTACTCTAATTTAGTTTCTCAAACTTTCAAGTTCACTGCTATTTCGAGCGCCGATGTTAATAGAAAAATAACGTTCAATATTTATGATGTTCCCTTACTCTTCAGAAAAAATGGCGATAGTGGCGATTTCTTTGAAATTGGTCCGCAATTTAGTTTTGTACAAAAAGTGAAAGACGAAACAGGAACAGATGTTGCAGAAAACTTTAAATCGACTTACACAAATGTTTTGATTGGATTCGGACATTATTTATTTGGTGTTAACAGTTTCTATGGAACATTGGGCGTTAGATTTACCTTTAACCCTACCGATATTATCAGCGCTGCTGGTGGCAAAGGACAAAGCAATTTCTATCCCATTAAAAGTTCCGAATACGCATCAAACTATACTGATTACGCGTCAACCATTCCTATTACAGCAATGCTGATGATGGAATTTAATTTAGATTTTGGGTATTTTGCGAAATCGAAGTGTAAAAGAAGAGCATTTATAATGTTTTAATACGCTTTCTTTTTCACTTTTAAATTCACCATGTACATTAATATTGCGGTAAGAATAATAGCAATAGCAACTACATATCCCAAAATATCGTAATTCTCTACAGGCATGCCCGGTTTGCCGGAAACAATTTTACCTGCTAGGTACGAACCTAAAAATCCCGACAAATATTGAATCCCCGAGTAAACACTCATGAAAGCTCCTCTGTCTTTCGGCTCGGGCAAGGAAGTCATTAAAGCTTGCGCTGGAGCTATTCTCGACATTATGCCTATAAACAAAATAATGTTTAAAGTAACTACTAGCCAAAACGGAGTGACACCTAAATTACAATAAATTAAAACCATTACTAAGCTTAAAATAGAACCTACCAAAAAAACAGGATATCTGCCAACACTATCGCTTATTCTACCCGCCAAAGGCATTACAAACATCGTAGAAATACCAGTGAGCAAATACAAAAAAGGCAAATTATCTTCTTCAATTCCTAAATTATGAATGCCAAAGTCGCTGCCAAAGGGCATCAACATATATCCACCAGTAGCCAGCAAAGCAGCAACACCAAAAGCTGTTAGGTAATAAGGATTGCTAATGATATTGATGAGTTTCCTAAATTGATTCTCATCATTTTTCAATTTTAAATGTTCGTTGATAGGCTTTAGATATAGTGCAATAATTACAAAAACCGCCATGCTTACCGCAACGATAATTAAAAAAGGAAAATGCCAGCCTACTTCTTTCATCATATATAGGCCAAAAGGAATCCCTAACACCTGCGAACCTGCAAAGGCAATTTGAATCAATCCCATTACTCTTCCGCGCACATGAATTGCGAAAATATCAGTGATGATTGCATTTGTAATAGAACCAATTACGCCACCAAACAAACCAGTAATGATGCGTGCAAAAAATAAAAATTCATACGAATCGGCAATGCCACACAGTAGAGTGCCAAGGATAAAACCTGAATAGAAGAAAAGCAATAATTTTTTTCTATCGAATCTATCTGCAAACCCTGCAACAGCGAATCCGCCTACGAAAGCACTTAAAGCATAGGCCGATACTACGTAAGAAAAATCAGACTTCGTGATGTCCATTACCTTCATTAAATGATAGCCCATAGGCGACAAAATCATAAAATCTAATACCACCGAAAATTGAAGAAAAGCAAGAAGAACAATGATGAATATCTGATATTTAGAAAATACAGATTCTTTTGATTTTATATCGTTCATATAAATTTTTTAGGCGGTGAATGTATGAACAATTAAATAGTTGACCATCTTTTCAAGATAGTCTTTATATATTTTAATAAAGTGTATGAGTAAGAAAATAACACATCCGTGACATATTAACCCACATTTGAAATATATTTGCGCCCATGGCGCGCGAAAAAAGACCCAAAGTTGATTTAAAAAAAGCAAAGAGTTTTCTGTCTTACCTAAAACCTTATTATCCACAATATGCTTTAGGTTTTGTATTTTTAGTAGGAACATCATTGATTTCTGTGGCCATGCCCATGCTCATCGCTAAATTATTGGGAAGCGACTACGCCAGCAATGTTCCTTTTGAATTTGAATTGGGCGCTACCGATACTGTTTATGGTGTATTGATTACCCTTGCGATATTAATGCCGGCATTGGCTATTTTCTCTTTCTTTAGAGTGTATTTGTTTAGTTTGGTAACACAAGGCACGCTTCGCGATTTACGTTTGGCTGCTTTCACTCATTTGGTGAGCTCCCCTATTTCTTTCTTCGATAAAAATAAAGTAGGCGAATTAACTTCACGTATTGCTACCGACACCAATATGATTGAAGAAACCTTAACAACGAGTATTGCCGAATTTATTCGTCAGTTGATTGTGGTTTCTTTTAGTGTGGTCATCATCTTTATATATAGTGCCAAGCTTGCTTTAATCATGCTTTCTGTCATTCCATTTGTAGCCATCGTAGCAATGATTTTTGGCAAATACATTAAGAAATTATCACGCGCAGCGCAAGATGAAGCCGCTAAATCAAACTCTGTTGTAGAAGAAGCTTTAATGGGAATTAAAAATCTAAAAGCCTACACCAACGAGTTTTTTGAAATTAACGCTTATAAAAAAACAGTAGACGAAATTAAGAAGCTGTCGATGAAATCGGCTTTGTGGCGCGGATTATTCATTGCTTTCATCATGGTAGTAATGTTTGGCGCCATTGTGTTTATTATGTGGCAAGGTATTGAACAAGTTAAATCGGGTGATTTAGAACAAGCTCATTTTTTTCAATTCTTGTTTTTAACAGTGATGCTTGGAACTTCTATTGGCTCTATTCCCGATTTGTTTTCTAAAATTCAAAAATCATTAGGCGCTACAGAAAACCTAATGAGTATGATGCAAGAAACGCTAGAACCTATCAACACATCTCAGGCTGTAATCTCGCAACATCCACTAAAGGGTGATATTGAATTAAAAAATGTCTCTTTTCATTATGAAACCCGACAAAACGTAGTTGTATTAAATAAGATAAACTTAAGCATCAAACAAGGTGAAACAGTTGCTTTGGTGGGCTCATCGGGCTCTGGAAAATCAACCATTGCCTCTCTTCTACTCGGGTTTTATCAAGCCACAGAAGGCTCCATATTATTTGATGGAAAAGAAAAAAGCACTTACGACCTAAGCGAACTGAGAAGTAATATTGCTTATGTTCCTCAAGATGTAATTTTATTTGGTGGCACCATTGAAGAAAATATTCGTTATGGCAAACCCACAGCAAGCAAAGAAGAGGTGATTGAAGCAGCAAAGAAAGCCAACGCGCACAACTTCGTTAATGGCTTTCCTGAAGGTTATGAAACATTGGTAGGTGATAGAGGTATTCAACTTTCGGGCGGACAAAAACAGCGCATTGCCATTGCCCGCGCCGTGCTGAAAAACCCCTCGATATTAATTTTAGATGAAGCAACGAGCGCTTTAGATTCTGAATCGGAACAATTGGTGCAAGAGGCCTTAGATAATTTGATGCAAAACAGAACTTCTGTAGTTATTGCACACCGATTATCAACCATTAAAAATGCCAATCAAATTTTAGTGTTGCAAAATGGTGAAATTGTAGAAAAAGGAACACACCAAGAATTGTCTCAAAAAGAAAGTGGCGTTTACAGAAGATTGAGCGAATTGCAGTTTAGAGACTAATCTTTATTTCTTTTGCAAACCCGTTTTGGTTATCACCGAAGACTCTTGATAACTATCGTAATCGGTATTGATTTCCCACAAATTGTGTTTCTTATTCTCTAAAATATTTTCGGAGGCCAGTATCCCCATTAATATACTGTGGTCTTGATTATTGTATTTGAAAGCGCCATATCTGCCAATAACATGAAGATTTTCGATGGTAGATAAATAATCTTCTGCAATCTTCAACTTAGCCTGATACCCCGATGAATACATAGGGTAACAGCGCGGAATTTTATATACCGAACCCGCAGTAATTTGGGCATCGCCAATCAAACCTGTTTCGCGCAATTCCACTTTGGCTAAGTCTATCAATTGTTGTTCATCCCATTTCCAAAAATCATCTTCATCGTAACACCAATACTCTAAGGCACAAATGGTACTGTTTTCATTTCCATACAATTGAGGAACCCAATTTCTAAAGTTAGTTAGCCTACCCATTTTTAATTTATCAGAATGGATGTACAACCAATTATCGGGAAACAAATCTTTTTGATTTATATTCAAATAAACGATGATGGTATTTCTAAATTTTAAACTCGCAGCAGCCTCTTTCACCTTATCGGGAACCTCTGGTAAACGAGCCACCATAAGAGTAAGCGGCATTGAAGATACCACATGATCATACTCTTTAATAGTGCCATCTTCAAACTCCAAAGCTTTAATTTTGTTGTTCTTGGTAATGATACGATGAACAGGAGTACTCAAATTCACTTCACCTCCTTTTTTTTTCACAAAAGAACTCATTCTTTCATACACCATACCTGTTCCGCCGTGTGGATAGGCAAACTGATCGACCAAGGTTTTGTGTTCTCCTTTATTGCCAAACAAAGCTGCTTTTACCGCTTCGCCCAAACTAAATTTCTTGATTCTTTGCGCAGCAAAATCGGCATCTAATTCATTACAAGGAATACCCCACAATTTTTCAGTATAAGTTTTAAAAAATATTTGATATAAGCGTTTACCAAAGCGATTGGTCACCCATCCTTCAAAAGAAGAAATATCTTTGGTAGGTTTAAGTTTTTCGATACCATAATTCGCCATGCAACGCGTTGCCTCAATAATCCCCAAATTCTTAAGCGCATCCATGCCTTTAATAGGATAGTGAAAAAACTTTTTGTTGTAGTAAATACGTGTTAAGCGATCAACCATTTCGTAGTCTTTACCTACTACTTCGAGCCACAACTCGTTGATTCTATTATCGGAAGAAAAGAATCTATGCGGACCGATATCCACCTTTTGATTCCACAATTCAATGGTTTTAGCCATTCCGCCTACAGAAGAGCTCGCCTCAAAAACTTCAACTTGTTTTATTTTTTTTGATAACTCATACCCCGCGGTCATACCTGCGGGTCCGGCACCAATAACTGCTACTTTCATGAACTATATTGTTGAAGAAAATATTCTCCTTTAAAATATCTTATTGTTTTGAGAACTGAAAAATAATCAAAATCTTTTCACATGCACAACTTTCTTTGTGTGGAAGAACTCTTCACTAAAGAA
>CAMDPJ010000015.1 GCA_945903925.1 Chryseobacterium gleum | reverse complement strand
TTCAACTATTCAGAGGCTGAGGTTCCGTTGAATGAAAGACCAGAAATTGACCGTTGGATTATTTCTAAATTGAACTCTTTAATTAAAGAAGTAGATACCCAATGGGCCGAATACGAACCAACCAAAGCTGCGCGCGCTATGCAAGATTTTGTGAGCGAGCAGTTGAGTAACTGGTATGTGCGTTTGTGCAGAAGACGTTTCTGGAAAGGCGATTACGGTCAGGATAAAATGGCAGCCTACCAAACATTGTATACTTGTTTAGAAGTAGTATCGCAATTATCTGCTCCATTGGCGCCATTCTTCATGGACCAATTGTTTAGAGATTTAAATGCGGTGACCAATAAACATAAAGTAGAATCGGTGCATTTGAGCGATTTTCCTGAGGTGAATGAAAGTGCGATCGACACCGACTTAGAGCAAAGAATGGAGTTGGCGCAATCGTTCTCATCGATGGTGTTGAGCTTGAGAAAAAAATACAAAATCAAGGTTCGTCAGCCTTTGCAAAAAATTATGATTCCGATTTTGGATGAGAAATTTAAATTGCAGGTGGAAGCAATTAAAGATTTGATATTGTCGGAAGTGAACGTGAAAGATTTGGAATACCTCACTGAGGATTCTGGCGTGTTGGTGAAAAAAATTAAGGCGAATTTTAAAGTACTCGGACCCAAGTATCAAAAGCAAATGAAGCAGATAGCTGCTGAGGTTGCTAAGTTTAATAAAGCCGATATTGCAACCCTTGAAAGAACTAATGCGTTCGACCTCGATATTGAAGGAGAGAAAATAATTCTTACTTTAGAAGACGTTGAAATTTTGTCGGAAGATATTCCAGGATGGGCAGTAGCCAACGAAGGAAGATTAACTGTAGCTTTAGACATGACCATTTCTCCTATTTTAAAGGAAGAAGGAATTGCTAGAGAGTTGGTGAACAGAGTACAAAACCTTCGTAAAGACAGCAACTTTGAGCTAACCGATAGAATTACTTTGAAAATTAAAACTGTAGAGGGTATAGTAGCTGCAATTGACAATAATAAAAATTACATTTGCAGTGAAGTGCTAGCCGATAATGTAGAGTGGGTATTGAGCGTGGAGCGTGGGGTTGAGGTGGAAATAGATGAAGATTTAAAAACCGAAATAAGTATTGATAAATTAAATTAGGGTTTATGGCAGGAAAGAAAGGCAATAAAGAAGAAAAAGTTAGATACTCAGATAAAGAGCTAGCTGAATTCAAAAAAATTATCCAGGAGAAAATCGAGGAAGCTGAAATAGATTTAAAACATTTTCAAGGGCAGTTAGATCATTCTGATGAATCAGATACGGAAAGTGCTGGCACTGCTAACATGATGGAAGATGGCGGCGAATCTATGAATCGTGAGAAAATTGCGTCATTAGCTCACCGTCAGCGTAAATTCATTATGCAATTGCAAGCTGCTTTGGTAAGAATTGAAAACCATACTTATGGCGTTTGCAGAGAGACAGGCAAACTAATTTCTAAAGAGAGATTGAAAATTGTTCCTCACACAACCTTGAGTATTGAAGCTAAAAATGCACTGTCGAAAGGTGAATAATTGATGGAGGAGCAAGGCAACAAATCACAACTTAAAAAAGCACTTATCACCATTTTCGCTGTTCTATTGATAGATCAGCTGGTGAAGTTTTATGTAAAAACAAATTTCGCCTATGGCGATTCTTTTGATTTTTTGGGATTAAGTTGGTTTCAAATTCAATTTGTGGAGAATCCGGGAATGGCCTTCGGTTGGGAGATTCCTTTTCTTCCAAAAGATGGCGCCAAATTGTTGCTTACTTCTTTTAGAATTTTTGCTGTTAGTTTGATTGGCTATTATTTGTGGCAAAAAATTAAAGGCGGTAAAATTGGCGGTATGGTGTACAGTCTGGCTTTAATTTTAGCTGGTGCTATAGGCAATATCATCGATAGCGTTTTATATGGTAAAATTTTCTCTGAAAGCGATTACCACATTATGGAACCCGCTTCTTTCTTACCCGATTTTAGTGGTAAAGTAGGTTTCTTAAAGGGAGAGGTAGTAGATATGCTTTTCTTTTCGGCGCGTTACCCCGAATGGATTCCCTTTGATTTGGGTGGCGACTATATTTTTCCTCCTATTTTTAATGTTGCCGATTCAGCTATAACCATTGGTGTTTTAATGATTTTGTTGTTCCAGAGAAAATATTTTAGAGAGCAGTTTTTGGCTCCTGAAGAGCCTGTTGTTCCTGAAAAAACTGCGACTGATAATGTTATCTCTACAGAAAATAATCAATAGTATAAGTTAATTACTAGTACAATAGTTCCTTCGGGGTACCTCAGGATGACATACAATAATCGTCAGTACTGTGGTTGTCATTCTGAGGTACCCCGAAGGAACTATTGCCCTACTCGTAAATCCTATTCAATAGTTATTTTTAAAATCCACCTGCACTTTCTCGTAATCCTCAGGAATACCAATATCTATAAAGTATCCACTAAATTCAAAGGCATAAAAAGGTTTAGAGAAAAAGAATTTTTCCATGTAATTTTTCTCCATGGAGAATTTTTGTGGAAGCTGGAGCGCTAAGAATTTAGTTCTATTGATGATGTACACTCCCGCATTAATAATTCCTTCCTCTACTGCTCGTTTTTCTTCAAAGGCAGTAATTCTATTTTCTAAAGTTTGGATAATTCCGTAACGATTGAAATGATACATTTTTTTAGCAGCGATAGAGAACTCGCTTTGTGCTTTGATATGCTGATTTTCTAATTCTTGTAAATCCACATCAAAAAAGGTATCGCCATTTAAAACGACTACATTTTCATCTAAACATTTTTGAAGCGCAAATTGAATTCCGCCTCCAGTACCTAATGGTTCTTTTTCGTGGGCGTATTGAATTTGAATTGTTTTGTATTGTGAGCCAAAAAAAGAAAAAATGACTTCGTGTTTGTAGCCTGTAGAAAGAACAACGCTTTCTATACCCTGTTTGATGCAGTAATCGAGAATGTATTGCAGAAAAGGTTTTCCTTTCACCGGTGCCATGGGTTTGGGCACATCGGCCACAACAGATTGAAGGCGCGTACCAAAGCCACCAGCCAATATTACAGCTTCTTTTACCACTATCTAGGAAACATTTTCGCCTCAACAATTTCGCAAATAGCATGGCCTAGCAGCATATGCACTTCTTGAATGCGAGGAGTATCGGTAGATGGAATATTCATCAAATAATCGCAGCAATCTTTCATTTTACCACCTGTTTCGCCTGTCATTGCGATAACAATCATTCCTTGTTTTTTAGCTTGTTCGAAGGCCTTCACTACGTTTCCTGAGTTGCCGGAAGTAGACATGCCAATCAACACATCTCCCTTGCGACCTTTGGCCTGAATGAGTCGGGCATAAATTTCATCGTACGAATAATCGTTGGCAACGGCAGTAACATAAGAAGTATTTACGTGCAAAGCTTCCGAGAAAAGCGGGGCTCTATCGTAATAAAACCTGCCACTGAATTCGGCAGCTAAATGCTGAGCATCGGCAGCACTACCCCCATTTCCACAAAACAATACTTTGCCATCGGCTTTAAAGCATTTTACAATTTCATCGGCTACTTTTAATGTAAGCTCGAGCATTGCAGGAGAGTTTAATACTTTGGTTTTAAGTGCTATTGAATCTTGAACGATTCTTTTTAGATTTTCCATGTTTGCAATCCTCCTTTAGTAAATAAAAATTCTTTAACCGCTCCGTCGTATTTCGCTAGAGCCGCTTTAACGTTGTAGTGTGTGTTGTTCGGACAATAGAACATCATGAAGCCGCCACCGCCTGCACCCGATATTTTACCGCCTGTTGCTCCGGCCTTCATCATTTCTTCGTATAAATTATCAATCATAGGATTGGTAATACCCTCAGCCATTTGTTTTTTGAACTTCCAACCATGGTCGAGAATTTCGCCTACTCTTGATAATTCGCCGCGCAACAATGCCTCTTTCATATTTACAGCTTGTTGTTTCAATTGATGGGTAGCCTCTAAAGATTTTCCTTGTTTAGACGTGATATTTTTGGTTTGTTGCTCTATAATAGTAGAAGAATTGCGGCTGGTAGAGGTATGAAAAAGAACCAAATTCGTTTCTAATTCATAGGCAAACCGCTCTTTCACTCTAAGCGGATTTACAATTACTTTATCGTTGGCAAAAAACTCCATGAAGTTGAATCCACCAAAGGTAGCAGCGTATTGATCTTGGCGGCCACCTGCCATTTTCAAATCAACTCTTTCTATTTCGTAAGCTAAATGCGCAATATCGTATTCTCCCAAGGGCAGTGAAAGCCACTCGGCAAAAGCACCAACGATAGCTACTACCAAGGTGGAAGAGGAGCCTAAACCCGAACCTGGAGGTGCATCAACATAAGTGTGTAATTCGAAACTTAAGGGCTTTTTTACAAAATCGCGAACGATGCGGTTGTACACTCCTTTTAGCAGATCTAATTCTCCGTTTATCTCCAATTTTTCTTCACTTTTCAGTTCAACTCGGCCATTTCCATCACGAGCGTGCAGCACGATTTTACCGTCTTCTCGAGGTACAATATTGGCAAAGGCGAAAGAGTTGATGGTGGCGTTTAGAATGGCGCCTCCGTACAAATCGGCGTAGGGACTAACATCTGTTCCGCCTCCTGCGAGGCCTATTCTAAGGGGTGCGCGGCTTCTAATTATCATTTTTTAAGTTTGTCTAGAATAAAAAATTAACGTCGCAATAATAGTGAATATAAGTAAAATTAAAAGTAATATTCACTACCTTCGTTCAAAATTCTTCAAAATGCGAACTGTTTTGTTTTTCTTGATGCTATTTACATTGCCTTTAGAGGGATTTGGGCAGATGGACAAGTTCTTTAATATTGGTTCGAATAATACATCGTCAAACAGTCAGTCAAATCCTTCACAATATCAGAATTTGTCCAATCAATTGCAATCAGCAAGAAGTGAGTCTAATTCTTTAAATGACAAAGTTTCGGATACTATTTCAACTATAGAAGATGCTGTGGACACTGTATTTTTTGAATCAGATGCCGCAAAATTAGCTGAACTTAGAGAGCAAGCAATGAAAACTATTTACGGTAAACAGTTGTTTAACCGATCGAATTTAAAAATATTTAATTCGGCGACTCATTTAAGAGCTCCCGATGATTATATTTTGGGAGCTGGTGACGAAATAAGTATTTCGATCTGGGGATTTTCGGAGGTGTCGGAAGTGTTGAAAATAAGTGATGATGGAAGTGCTCACGCTAAATTAATTGGAAAAATTTATTTGAATGGATTAACTTTGGCTGAATGCAGAAAGTTAATTGCATCTAAGTACGGAACCGTTTACGATTTAAAAAATTCACAAATCAGTATTCAGATAAATTACGCAAAAGTCATTAAAGTTAATATAGTAGGAGAAGTTAATGTGCCTGGAACTTATGCTGTTTCTGCAATCAACTCAGCGTTTAATGTTTTAAGTATCGCAGGAGGAATTACTGAGTTAGGAACAGTTAGGAATATATGCATAAAACGTGACAATAAGATTGTGAAAATTTTAGACGTTTATAATTTTCTTCAAAACCCTTCTTTTTCTAACGATTTCTTTTTAAAGAACAACGATTATATAATAGTTCAAACTGCAGGTAAAACCGTTACAATTTCTGGTGCAATTGGAAGAGAAGGAATGTATGAATTAACCAAGGAGGAAGGTTTAGCCGACTTGGTTAGAATAGCCGGGAATTTAAAGCACAATGCATATACAAAAACTGCTTCAGTTTCGAGAGTAGAAGGTAACCGCTGGGTTACTAGAGACATAGATTTGAGCGCAGCCATTGAGAATAAACAAAAGGTGAATTTACACAATGGTGATGTGATTACTATTGCTGCCATCGCTGGGGAGATTCAAAATTTTGTTGAAGTTACAGGGGCCCTTCATTTACCTGGTCGATTTGAATTTATTAGAGGAGAAAAAGTGTCTGAATTAATTGCTCGTGCTCAGGGTGTAAATCGTGATGCTTATTTGGGTAGAGCATATTTGATACGAACGCTTAAGGGCGGTGTGAAAAAATATTTTAAGTTGAATTTGCAAGAAATTTCTGCTAATCCAAACGATTCTTCTAATCGGGCTTTGCAAGAATACGATGTTCTTAATGTTTTTTCCTCTTTAGAATTTTTTGATGAATTTTTTGTAGAAGTGGAAGGTGCTGTGAGGCATAGCGCAAAAGTTGCTTACTCTGAGAACTTAACCCTACAAGATTTGATTTTTTATGCAGGAGGTTTGAGAAATGAGGCTGCAAATAAGAGAGTTGAAATATCACGATTCGTAAATTATTCTGAAAACAATGAGTCGGATGAACCAATTTCTGTTATTGTAGAAACGTATGAAGTTTCTGATGAATTGGATTTACAAAAATTAAGTGAGGTGAAGCTGCGCCCTAAAGACAGAGTGTATGTGAGGTTTACAGCAGATTTTTCTAATATGAAGTTTGTTGTTTTAGATGGGAAATTCAAATATCCTGGTACTTATATGTTATTGTCACCGACCGAAACAATTCAAGATGTTATTGAAAGAGCCGGTGGTTTTTCACAAGGAGCTTTTTTAGAAGGAGCTACCATGACAAGAATTCAAAACAACAAAGGAAATGTAGTTGTAGATTTGCATGAATTATATAACAAAAACAAAAAAAAATATAACTATGTGATGCTTTCGGGAGATACACTTAGAGTGCCCGAAATTGATAATTTAGTTTTTATACAAGGAGAAATTGGCAGTAATTCTCTGTCGTCAAATGATGTAGGGCAAAATGCGCCTCACGTGAAAGGAAAAAGAGCAAAATATTATGTAAATGAATTTGCAGGTGGATTTACTGAGGAATCTGATAGAGGAACTGTTTATGTTATCAGAAAAAGCGGGAAAGTTAACAAATCAAAAAACTATTATCTATTCAAAATATACCCAAAAGTTTGTAAGGGAGATCGTATTGAAGTAAGAGAAAAAATAAAGAAAAATTCTGATAAAAATGGTAAAACAATTGATTGGAATACTCTAACTCAAGATCTTTTAGCGAAAGCAACAGGTATACTTACCTTAATCGTATTGTTTAGTAAAGTGCTTAATGGCTAAAGACAAGGATGAATATACTATAAAAGAATTACGATCTGCATTAACAGAGTTCAAGAATTTTGCAAGAAAAAATTTATACCTGGCTTTGGTTTTATGTGGTATTGGAATTGCTCTTGGGGTATATTTGGCTAAACAAAGCGACCCTCTATATTTAGCAAAATCAACCATTATGTTGGAAAGTTCAAAAGGTGCCGGCCTTATGGGATTGGCAACTCAGTTGGGTTTGGGCGGCACAACTAATGTTGATGAAGATAA
The DNA here is from genome assembly GCA_945903925.1 of Chryseobacterium gleum. Lineage (GTDB taxonomy): Bacteria > Bacteroidota > Bacteroidia > Flavobacteriales_C > JAHEZL01. Next base: position 11,916 of record CAMDPJ010000015.1, on the reverse strand, counting down.
AATTATGCGCATTATCATTGCTAGTGAAGTGATTAAAAGTTGCCTCAAGCAAAAAGTCATCATCCACAGTAAAAGTGATTTTTTTGCGAATCATTATATTCAATACGAGGGAATCAAGGAAAAATGGATAGAACAAAATAAGGTGAAAGCCGACTTTAAATTCAAATTAGATAATGCAAAGGACAAGTATTTTGAAGACAGTGTGTTGAATCAATTGTCGAGACGAATTATTGGAAATATTTCAACAAAAGAGCAGGAAGGTGCATTTGTAGACATCATCACAGAGTTTAAAGATGAGCAATTATCTTTACAATTCAATCATTTACTTGTGAATTCAGCAATGTATTATTTCACCCTTAAGTCGCTACAAAAAGACAATATGGCAGTTTCCATGTTGGAAGAAAGAGCCGATTCTTTGGTGCGGTTGTTACAAAGTGACGAAATGAGATTGGCGAAACATAATGATGCTAGTATGAGGACTATAAAAACGGTTGGATTGGTATATGATTTAGATATGGAAAGAAGGATTAAATTGAATAGCGCTATGTATATGGAGGTTAAGAAAAATCTAGAATTAGCGCAATTTAATTTGTTGAATAAGAGTCCGAATATTCAAATTATCGACTCAGCATTCCTTCCTCTGGAAGTGAATAAATTTTCTACTCTTTTCGGAGTAATTATTGGTTTCTTTATTGGCCTTATATTAACAGTAATTATTGGTTTTGTAAAAGGATTGAATTATGCTAAAGTTTAATGAAGAAATAAAGGTTGGTAAAGCAATTATTTCAAATAAATCAGACAAAGTTTTTATTATTGCTGAAGCAGGTGTGAATCATGGAGGTGACATGTCTTTAGCACTTAAGTTAATTGATTTGGCAGCCGATGCCGGTGCCGATGCAGTGAAATTTCAAACTTTTAAGGCAAAAGATTTGATTCTCGACAACGTTAAAAAGGCTCCTTATCAGCTTAAAACTACCTCCCAAACGCAGTCGCAATTTGAAATGTTAAAATCTTTAGAAGTTACTAAAGAACAAAACTTAAAGTTAAAGCAGCATTGTGAATTGAGAAACATTTTGTTTTTAACCACTCCGTTTGAAGAGTCGAGTTTAGAAGATTTAGATGAGCTGAATCTTGCTGCTTATAAAATAGCTTCAACCGATACCACTAATATTCCATTTTTAAAGAAAGTTGCTGCGAAAGGGAAGCCAATATTTTTATCTACTGGCATGACTTATTTAGATGAAATAGAAATTGTGTTGGAGGAATTGCTGCCTATCAATAAAGACATAGTTTTGTTGCAATGTACGGCAAATTATCCTATCGTTGATACCGATGCAAACTTAAAAACGATGGATACCTTGAAATCTCGTTTTGATATGATTTTGGGTTATTCTGATCATACGGTAGGTGTTGGTGCCGCGCCTTACGCAATTCCAATGGGGGCGAGGGTGGTAGAAAAGCACTTTACTTGGGACAAGAGTTTGGAAGGTCCCGATCATAAAGCCTCTCTTTCTCCAGAAGAATTGAAGGCATTTGTGCAAGAGGTGAGAAGGGTAGAAAAGTTTTTAGGATTTAGTCAAAAGCTACCAACTCTCGCCGAAACAAGAACCAGAGCATCATTGCAGAAATGTTTAGTAGCCACTAGAGCTATCAAACAAGGGGAAGTAATAACAGAAGAGATGTTTATTGCCAAAAGAACAGGCGGAGTAGGCATTTCTCCATTGTATTATAAATCGGTGCTTGGTAAAACAGCCTTATGTGATATCGCTATAAATAACATTATAGAAATTGAGTAAGTGAAAACAGTAGTTTCTGGTTTTGGTAGGGCTGGTAAAGAATGTGTTTTACAGCTGTTAAAGGAAGGACATAGCGTGTCTTCTTTTTTGATTTTTACACATGACGATAAGTTTAATGTTGAATTCATTCAATTTTTAAAAGATTTTAAATTTGTTTATTACACCAAGTCAATCAATAAAGGAGTTCCCGAACTTGCCGAATTCAAAGGAGATGTGTTACTTTCTATATATTATAAGTTTATCATAAAGGAGGAGGTTATCGAGTTGTTTAACGGTAAAGCAATGAATTGTCACCCATCGTTATTGCCCGATTATAAAGGATGTTTATCAAGTGTTTGGGCAATTCTAAATGGGGAAAGTGAAACGGGAATTTCTTTTCATTACATCATCAAAGGGGTTGATGAAGGAAATATTATATTGCAAAAGCGTGTAAATATTTTGGATGAGGATACTGCATTTAGCTTGTATCATAAGTTATTATCGGTTTTTGTACATAATTTTATTGAGGCATTTAATTTATTGGTTCAAGGGTACGCAGGCATAGATCAAAGTACCATGAAAGGGCAAAGAAGATATTACAGTCGTTCTCTTCCATTGCAAGGTGTTTTAGAGCTTGAAAGTAGTTCAGCGGCAGAGGTGGAACGATTTATTAAGGCGATGTACTACCCTCCTTTTGCACCGGCAAAATTTATGATGAAAGGTGTTGCGGTAGATAATTCATGCTTGCCTGCTATCAATAGTAAATATTTAAAGTTTATGGAAGTATGATTTATATTTCTAGCTCAAGTATTAAAGGCAAAACTAAAATAGAGGAAGTTTTGCAAATCATGTTCAATCAAGGTTTCCATAACATTGAACTAAGCGGGGGTACCGAATTTCAAGAAGATATTTTGGAGGTTTTATTGGAGCAAAAGGAAAAACTGAATCTTAATTTTTTGTGCCACAATTATTTTCCTGCACCAGCACAACACTTTGTAGTGAATTTGGCCTCGTTGAATGACGATATTCATCAATGGTCTATGGATCATTTCAAGAGAAGTATTGACTTGTCGCACGGTATCGGTGCAAAACAATTTGGCTTACATGCCGGATTTTATACGGATATTTTTGTTAATCAAATTGGTAAAAATATAGAGAAGCGGCCTATCTATGACAAGCAAAAATCATTTTTTAAATTTTGTAAAAGTTTTGAAGAATTAAAGAAATATTCTAATGGTAGGGTTCAGCTTTATATTGAGAACAATGTTATAGCTGAGCACAATTATATCAATTACGACAATTTCAATTTCTTTATGCTAACCAACGCAGAAGAATATTTTGAATTACAGAGACATATAGAGTTTGATTTACTATTAGATGTTGCGCATTTAAATGTGAGCGCAAATACACTTGGCTTGGATTTTCAGCAGGAAATAGATACTTTGTGGCAACAAAGCAACTATATTCATATTAGTGATAACGATGGAAAGAAAGATTTGAATTGGCCTTTGAGCAAGGGGAGTGCTATTGAGAAGTTTGTTGCTCACGCCCCTAAGGCAGGTAAAATTTTTACGATGGAAGTTTATGCAGGCGATTCAGAAATTAGAAAAACGATAGAATTGTTTGATCCACAAAAGTAAACATGAATAAAAGTATTGAGATATTTAAATGCCATGAAACAGCTACGCTGTTTGATGTGCTCGCAAAAATTAACCAAAACACAAAGGGGATAATTTTTATCGTAAACCAATCGGATAAGCTCTTAGGAGTATTAACAGATGGCGATATTAGAAGAGCATTATTGAATCAAGTTGAATTGAATGATCAAATTCAAAATTATTACAATAAAGAATGTGCTTTTTCCACAACTGCTGAAAGTAATAGTATTCGACTCAGTAAGTTGAGTTCAAAGGTTAAAATTCTCCCAATTGTAGATGAAAATTTTGTTTTGGTGGATTATTTTCATCGCGACGATTTATTTCAAATTCCTGTAGCTGCACCAAGTTTAAAAGGTAACGAATTCAAGTATTTGGTGGAGGCTTTTTTGTCAACATGGATATCAAGTACAGGAAGCTACATCGAAATTTTTGAGACTAATTTTGCACAATTTTGTGGTGCTAAAAATGGTATTGCTGTTTCGAATGGTACCGTGGCAATTCATTTGGCTTTGCTTGCATTAGGCGTAGGACCCGGAGACGAGGTGATTGTGCCCGATTTGACTTTTGCCGCTACTATCAATACTGTTTTACATGCAGGAGCAACACCTGTAATCGTTGATGTGGAAAAAGATGGGTGGTGTATCGATCCAAACGAAATCGAGAAAGCTATTACTGCCAGAACAAAAGCCATCATACCGGTTCATCTCTATGGGCAAGCGTGCGATATGGGAGCTATTATGGCTTTGGCAAAAAAGCATAATTTGTATGTTATTGAGGATTGCGCAGAAGCGCATGGTGCCAGATTTAAAGGAGAGCGCGTAGGTTCAATAGGTGATATTGGTTGTTTTTCATTTTTCGCGAATAAGGTTATAACTACAGGAGAAGGAGGAATGTGTACAACAAACAGTGATGAGTTAACCATGAAAATGAAAGTATTGCGAGACCATGGTATGAAGAAAGATCAAAAGTACTATCACGAAGTAATAGGATACAACTACAGAATGACCAATTTGCAGGCAGCCATTGGTGTAGCGCAGGTAGAAAGAATTGAAGATATTTTAGAACAAAGAAGATTGTTAGAATTTGAATATAGAAAAAGACTATCTGAATTCGATTTTATTGAGTTGCAAAGAATCGATTTGCCCAATCGAGAGAAAATCACATGGTTGGTGAGTATTTTGGTGCATAAAATTGATAGAGAAGAACTCATTCAAAAATTAAAAGAGGCTCGTGTTGATGTTCGTCCTTTCTTCTATCCTTTAAGTAAAATGGATATTTACAAGCAATATGTATTTTCTAATACAAACTGTTTACGTTTATCAGAAATAGGTTTAAACCTTCCTACTTCATTAGAATTAACTGAGGAGGCGCCAAGAAAAGTTTACGAAATACTTAAATCATATCAGAAAGTAAATGGGTAAAAAAATATTATATCTAATTCCGGCCCGAGCTGGATCAAAAGGCATTATCGATAAGAACATTAAATTGATGAATGGAAAACCATTGTTGCAATATACTGTTGATGTAGCTCTTGAGATGGCCGATTTGAAAGATATTTGTTTGTCAACCGATTCAGAAAAAATAGCAGAAGTTGGAAAAAAATTAGGTTTAGAAATTCCTTTTTATCGTCCCGAATATTTATCGAACGATACCGCATCTATGGTCGCCGTAGCTCAACACGCTATTGAGTTTTATGAAAGTAAAGGTGTTTATTACGATTTGTTGGTGGTGTTGCAGGTAACGTCTCCTTTGCGCACAGCTGCGCATGTTAAAGAAGCGATAGCTTTGTACTCTGACGATGTAGATCTGGTTATTTCAGTGAAAGAAACAGATGCCAACCCGTATTATTTATTGTATGAAGAAGAGGGCAGTTTTTTGCAAAAAACGAAAAAGTTACCAGGACATATTTTACGTCGTCAGGACGCTCCAAAAGTTTTTCAATTGAATGGAGCGGTTTACGTTTACAATGTTGAAAAACTAAAGAGAATAAAGGGATTAGATGATTTGGAGAATAAGCTCAAATATGAAATGGATAAACTTGCATCTGTTGATATTGATGATATGATTGATTGGGATTTGTGCGAGATTATTCTATCAAAACAAAAGTAGATTGTGTTGGTTCCTAAAATTAATATTTTAGTTTGTTTACATTCTACGCATCGGTTCAATGATCAGCTGAATTTTTGCACTTTACTTTTTAAAGCCGATCCTTCATTAAATTTTTTATTGGTGATGGATGGCAAGTTGGGTGAAAGCTATTGCACAAAATTAAAAAATAGCGGTTTTAATTTTGAAGTGATAGGAAGCCTTAAAAAGGAAAATCAATTAAGAGAAGAACCCATAGGGGTAAAATCAAATTTATTCAATGCCTTTTGGAAAAAAATATATGCTTTTTTGCATGTTTATTTGGTCTATCCATTGAAGGAATACCGGGCTATTCAATCGCAGTATTTGCTATGGCAAAATCAGTATTTGTTCCTTGAAAAATTAAATGAAAAATTTAAGGCACAGATTATTATTACCAATGGCGATAGAAATTTAGGAATCGAGCCCGCTTTTTTGAGATTAGGTAAACAAAAGAAGATTAAAATTGTAGTTCCCTACTTGGTGTATTCGCATGAAGAAGCGCCTTTGGTGCTCAGAATGGGAAATGCATATATGCAATTATTTCCCCGCGGACCATTTCTTAACAATCTTATTAAAGTTCAGTATCCAAATCAATTTTTGCGCTATAAGAATGACGATTTAAATTATGTTTTTTATGCACCATCGGTGTTTTATGCTTTAAAGAAATTAGGAGTTTTATCTTCTAATCCTTGGTATACAGGAAACGGAGTAAGTGACTATATTGTGCTAGATTCAGAAGCAGCAAAATTGAGGTATATTGAGAATGGAGTATCGTCTCAAAAACTCTCTTTTTTAGGTGATTATGCCTATGATGCTCTTTTTACAATTTATAGTGACCGTAATAGCATAAAAGAGAAAATTGCACAAAAATATCAATTAGATAGCAGCAAGCCTATTTGGATTTTAGCTTTGCCGCAGCTAGCAGAGCACGATTTGTTGGATTGGCCTAGTCATTGGAAATATCAAAACGACATATTAACGGCAGTTTCTCAAAGAAAAGAGAATATCTTGATTTCCTTGCATCCAAGGATGAGAAAGGAACAGTACGAATTCTTAGAAAATGATTATCAATGTAAGATTTTGGAAGAAAGGTTATTTGATGTTTTACCTATTGCCGATTGTTTTTTAGCTGGTTATTCCGGCACCATTCGTTGGGCTGTTTTATGCGGCATACAGACTATAGTGGTTGATTTTACAATGATGAAACATAAAATGTTTGATGATTTGGAATCGGTGAAATATGCTTTGAATAATGAAGAGTTGTTGATTTTGGTGCAAAACATTCAACGTGATAACGCTGTTCTTAAACGGGATTATAAAAGATTGTCGGGCCCAGAGATATTTGATGGAAAGACTATCAATCGTTACATTCAATTATTGTATACTATATGAGCAGCAGTAAAGTAGCGAAGAATGCAGCATTTTATCTTGTAGCTTCTTTTTTGCCATATGTTATTAGTATTGGCACCTTGCCCCTATATACTCGATATTTGAATACAGAAGATTATGGAGTGATCACTTTGGCGCAGTCGTTTGGCGCTTTTTTACCCATACTGATGAGTTTGCAGTTGCATAGCTCTATTTATCGTTTTTTTGTGGATTATGAAGGCAATGAAGTTAAAAAGTACTTAAGTTCTATTTTCCTTTTTCTTATGGTGATATTGAGCGTTTCGGGTGCAATAATCTATTTTTCACTTCCTTTTGTTTTGCAATCAGTATTTCCAAATACGCCTACGCAGTACTATGATTTATTTGAGATTACGGTTTTAATTTCCGCGGTGAATGTATTAGCTGGTGCTCAAACATTTTTAATCAGAATGCGAGAAAAGGCTAAAGAATATATGTTTTTGTCGGTGTCTTTGCTCTTGGTTTCGATTTTAATTACCATAGTAGAAGTTGTTGTTTTGGAAAGAGGAGCGTATGGCATGATGGAGGCAACGCTATTAAGTTCGTCATTGTCGCTTTTGGTTTATTATTGGTACAACAAAGAGTACTTTATTTTGACTTTTGATTATTCGTATGTAAAGGAACCATTGCTTTTTTCACTTCCTTTAATCATTCACTCATTATCAAATTTTATTTTCATGTATTCCGACAGGATAATACTCGAAAAATATGTGCCTATTACCATTACTTTAGGAGCTATTGGCCTATATGCTTTAGCCGATAAAATAGCATTCGTAATGAAAACTTTGGTTAATCAAATCAATGAAGCTTATGTTCCACATTTTTACAAAACATTTAAAATCAATCCTCAACAAGCCATTCAAGAAAGTTACAAAACATCTGAAATTGTAGTTGCTTTGGTTACTTTTTCTATTGTTGTGGTGGCTTTGTTTTCTGAAGAAATTGTGAGAATGGCATTTACTAAAGATTATTATGCGGTGTGGCCGATGATACCATTATTGTGCACTAGTTTTTTATTTCGAGCACTATACAATTTTTCTACTATGGGGATAGTCTATCAAAAGAAAACATGGTATATTACCTTGGCTACTTTATGCGCAGCAGTGGTTAATATTATCGTAAATTTTACTTTAATACCAATAATTGGAATTTACGGAGCTATTTTCGCTACAGTAGCTGCATTTTTTACTACTTTTTTGGTGATAAGAATTTTCTCCAAAAAAGTTGTTTTTATTCCTATTAACGATAAACTTTTTTGGCTGTCTGTAGTTCTGTGTTACTCTATCATTTCTTTGGTCTATTTTTTACATCAAACACTTGATAATCAATTAATAGTAACAACAATTAAAGTAATTTTACTTGTAATTATCAGTATTGTGTTTTTAAAATTTAAAATCATAAATTTACAGAAGGTAAAACATATATTTAAGAAGGAATAATGAATATTGAATACACGAACAAGTGGGTAGAAGATTTTGAAGAAAAAGATGTTCAAAGTTATCATCTTAAATTTTTTAACCGTTTTGAGAAAAATATAAAGCATAGACAGCAAATAGAAATAATATCAAGGTTTTTAAAGCCGGAATTGAAATGGTTAGATGCCCCAATTGGTTCCGGAAGGATTACAAAGGAGTTAAAGACCAATCATATGTATGGTTTTGATAGGAGTCCTGCCTTTTTAGCGCACAATAAAAAATTGGGTATCGAAACAATACAAGGCGACCTTTTTGATATGCCTTTTAACAATGAGTTTGATGTTATTACAAGTTTGAATGCCTTATTTGCCTTTAAAGATTCTGATTTAGTAGTAAAGCAACTGATTAAATCTCTGAAAGTGGGCGGAATTTTAATAGTGGATTTAGTCAATAAAGAACATATTAGTGCCACAAATCCGCTATTTGGACAGTATGAGTTTAGTCAGGGGTTTACAAGAGAAGAAGCGAAGAAGATGTTTGCAGAATTTGGTGCAGAACTGTTAGAGATTCATGCCTACGACTATTATGACAACAGATATTTTCTAAACAAGAAGAGAAGTAAAAGTTATACCCGTTTTTGGAAATTGGTAAATAAGTTATATTTCAAATTCAATTTATATTCTTATTTCGATAATCGATCAAAGGGTAAGGAGGATCGGTTGTACAGCAAATATCTTTTTGTGGCTAAAAAGATTAAATAGAAAATTATGAGTAAAGTATACATTATTGCGGAAATAGGAAATACACACGAGGGATCGGTAGGGTTGGCGAAGTGTATGATTAAAGCAGCGGCCGAATGTGGTGTAGATTGTGTAAAATTTCAAACGCATATTTTTGATGCTGAAAGTTTACCAAATGCCCCAAACCCTCCATATTTTAAAGACGAAACACGAAAGCAATACTTTGATAGAACAGGTTTTACCAAAGCCCAATGGGCAGAACTTAAGAGGTATTGCGAAGTAGATTGCGGTAAAGATTTTATTTCGTCTCCTTTCTCTATTGAGGCAGTGGAATTATTAGATGAAATAGGAATTCCGGCTTTTAAAATACCCAGCGGTGAAGTAACCAATTTACCTTTGTTAGAGAGAGTTGCAAGGACTGGTAAAAAGGTAATTTTGAGCAGTGGTATGAATACTTGGGAAGAGATGGAAGAGGCGGTAAATACGCTTAAGGAAAACGGGTGCGCAGATTTAGTGATGTTGCAGTGTACCAGCGAATATCCTTGTCCGCCAGAAAAAGCCGGATTAAATATCATGTTAGAAATGAAAGAGAAGTTTGGTGTGCCCGTTGGATTTTCCGATCATACATTAGGTTCTGCAGTGCCAATAGCAGCAGTAATTTTAGGTGCTGTGATCGTGGAGAAGCACTTTACGCTTTCAACTTTGGCCTATGGAAGTGACGCTAAAAACTCTACTGAACCTGCTGAGTTTAAACGTTTGGTAGAGGATATAAGAATGGCCGAGTTAGCTCTAAGTACTAAACGAGATAAGAGTTTAGATGAAGGCCTAAACAATATGAAATTTGTTTTCGAAAAATCTATTGTTTCTGCTCGAGCAATTGATGCGGGAACAGTTTTAACTGAGGCTGATTTTGCTTACAAGAAACCGGGTGATGGAATTCGGGCTAGGGAATACAAAAGTTTTTTTGGTAAAAAACTAAAGAAGTCAGTCTCTAAAGATTACCAGTTTAAAAGAGAGGATTTTGCTTAAATAAACTATTATGAATCATTTCTTTAATATTAAATTTCATGCTTTTAAACGCGCCAAGAAAAAGCATTATACCAAATACCAGGTAAATTCTGCGTTAACAAAGCATAAAGATGTTTTAAAAACTATAGAAAGAGATGGCCTGTATGTTCAACCTAATTTTTTGTCGCCTGAAATAATTCAAAATATTAGAAAGGAAGTTGAGCCATCATTAATAGAATTGCAAAAAGGAATATATAAAGGCGACAAGAAAAATGCCCGGTTTGAAGAATATGGTGTTTATCGCTTAATGCAGATAGATGAAGTTTCTCCTGCATCAAATTTTTTTTTCGAGAATGAAATGATTAATGAAGTTGCCAAGGCATATGTTTCTCCTTTTGTAAAGTCGTATCAAAGAATGGTTGAGTTAAAACCCGAGCCCGGAAAAAAATCTATTGCTGATGATTTTCATTTTGATGATTGGAGGCACCGATTTAAAGCATTTGTTTATTTAACGGATGTAAACGAAAAGAACGCGCCTTTTGTTTACGTGAAAAAGTCGCACAACGCTACAGATGCTTGGAGAATTAATAAGGAGTTTGAGTATTTTAGAGATGGTAAGAAAGGTACTTATGGGTATTATAAGGATAGCGAGATAGAAGAAATTTTGAGAAATGGTAATTACGAAAAAGTGATTTGTGCAGCTCCCGCAGGAACCTTGATATTAACAGATACAAGAGGCTTGCATCGTGGAACGGCATTAGAAGAAGACAGTAGGCTGATCATGGGTAATTTTTTCGATGTAAGAGAATAGTTTGGAAATACTGTTAACACAACACATAGAAACTTATATTCGCATCCAGACAAGAAATATTTAAAAATGAGCAAAAGAAAAATCGGAGTAGTTTTAGGTTCTCGTGCCAACTACGCAAGCATCAAATCAGTAATGCGTGAATTGAAAAAGAATGATAAAGTTGAGCTTCAGGTTTATGCTGGTGCGGCCACTTTGTTGGATAAATTTGGAAAGTCGGTAAATTTGATTGAAAGTGAAGGATTTGAAATCACTGCAAAGTATTATATGCTGGTAGAGGGGGAAACTCCTGAAACTATGGCTTTAAGTACTGGTTTAGGTGTAATGAAACTCACCGATATTTTTATGAATTATAAACCTGATATGGTAATTACAGTAGGAGATCGTTTTGAAACCATGTCAACTACTATTGCTGCAGCTTATCTTAATATTCATTTGGTTCATACCATGGGAGGAGAAGTAAGCGGAACCATTGATGAGTCGATTCGTCATGCTGTTACCAAATTTGCACATATTCATTTCCCTGCCAATGAAGATGCGCGCCAGCGTATTATCAAATTAGGAGAAAGACCAGAACATGTTTTTAATGTTGGTTGTCCTCGTATAGATGAAGTAAAGGCAATTATCGATTCGAACAGGAAAGGAAATAAAATAGACGAAAAGGAATTTTGGTTGAAGCACAAGGGCGTAGGTTCTGAGAATTTTTCGGTGAATAACGATAAGTTTCTTTTGGTGATGCAACATCCTGTTACAACCGAATTTGATGAGAATCGTCGCAATATGAGAGAAGTTTTGGCGGCATTAAATGAGTTAAAAATGCCTACTATATTATTATGGCCAAATGCCGATGCCGGTAGCGACGAAATATCTAAGGAAATAAGAACATTTCGTGAAAAGAATAAGCCAGATGAGTGGCTTCATATCTTTAAAAATTTGCCAATGGATATTTTTATCCGTTTGATGGACCAATGTGCGGTG
>CAMDPJ010000014.1 GCA_945903925.1 Chryseobacterium gleum | reverse complement strand
GGTGGCTTTAGAGGGAGGTAAATCGGGACTCCCGATGCCTAAGTTGATGATGTTTTTTCCTTCGCTACGCACTTGCGCAATTTGTTTCAGTTTCTTTGAGAAGTAATATTCTTCAACGCTACCTAGGCGTTTGGCTTCTTTGATAATCATGCTAAATTGTTAAAATCTTGTTTTTCGTATTCACCCAATATAATGATGTTGGTAGCAAAAGTGGTGATGGCATTAAGCGCATCTTTAAAATTTTCTGCTTTTTTCCAAGTTAAATCAACATGGAAAGTATAGTGATGCAATTTACCTATTAAAGGCATGGATTGAATTTTGCTTAAGTTTAAATTTTTATCGTGAAAGATGTTCAGCACTTTCGCTAAACTTCCAGGCTGATCGGAAATTTGAAAACAAATGGTAGCCTTATTGTTTTTAGGATTATTGGAAGGCGATTTCGACAGAATTAAAAAACGAGTATAATTTTCTTTGTTGGTTTCAATGTTTTCGGCCAATACTTCTAAGTGAAAAATTTTGGCTGCGCGTTTACTCGCCACGGCAGCGATGCCCACCAGTTGGTGATCGTGAATTTGCTTTGCTACGGCAGCAGTATCTTCTTTATCAACCAGCAAAGCATTTTCAAATTGCATTAAATATTCGGCACACTGGCGCAAAGCCATAGGGTGCGATTGAATTTGTTTTAAATCTTCTTTTTTGGTGCCTGGCAAAGCCATTAAGCATTGTTCAATAGGCAAAGAAATTTCGCCAATTACGTGAAAACGGTAGTCGAGCATCAAAGTGTAGTTCTGCAAAATAGATCCTGCAATAGAATTTTCAATAGCCATAACAGCATAATCGGCTTTGTCTTTTTTAAGTACTTCAAAAAGTTCTTGAAACGACATGCATTCAGCAGGCTGAATGTTTTCTCCAAAATATTTAAGCGCAGCCACCTCGTGAAAAGAAGCGGTGATACCTTGTATAGCAATTCTCAATTTCGTCATGTGGCAAAGATAGTAATTGAGTTTAAAGTTCGCGCCTAAAAAAAGTTCATATTGCCAGGCAACGTTATTCGTTTTTAACATCTAATTCTTATCTTAGAACAAATGCACGTAGAAGTGGAAGACATACTTAAGGGCTGTAAAGAGCAAAACGAGAAGAGTAAGGATTTACTTTACTCTCGCTACTCGTCGCTATTCTTTGCGATTTGTTTGCGATATCTAAAAGATCGTGACGATGCGCAAGATGTGTTGCACGATAGCTTCATTAAGATATTAGATAAAATAAATTCATTTAGTGGAGAAGGTTCTTTTGAAGGATGGATGAAAAGAATTTTGGTAAACAATTGTTTGCATTATTTGAAAGACAAAAAGAAGGTATTGAAGATAGAAAATGAATTGTGGGTGGAACGCGAAGACCCTGTTTTTGAGGTGGTACTAGAGGAGGAAATGGATATTGACCCAGCTGTGTTGATGGGTATGATACAAAAGCTACCTGTAGGATACAGAACTGTTTTTAACATGTTTGTGATAGATGGTTTCGATCATAAAGCGATTGCCGAAAAGTTAAATATATCTGAAGGCACATCACGTTCTCAATTATTGAAAGCCAGAAGATATTTAAAAGATAAATTGACAGATTACTTGAAAGATGAGCGAAAGAAATATAAATATTGATGATGTTTTTAAAGATGCTTTGAAGGATTTCAAGGTGGAGTCTCCTTTGCGTTCTAAAACGGCGAAGAAAGAATCTTTTGTGAAAAAGAATGCTGTTGCCTTAGCTGTAGGAGCGATAGGCGTATCGGCTATTGCATCGCTTTTATTTTTCTTTACTCAAGAAAAAGAACAGCCTGTTAAAGAAGTGATTAAGCCTCAAGTAGCTCCTGTTGTTGCAAAAAAACTTGAAAAAGAAATTATTAGAGATACTGTAGTAAAGGTGGTTGAAGTTCCAAAAACGGTTGTTATAGAAGTACCTGCAGTGAAAGCCAAGTCGGAGCCAAAAGTTGAAATTCCAGTGTACAAAGAAAGTGCAGGTGAAAAATCGATGATTATTACCACTCGGAGTTCTTATTCTGAAACCTACGAAGTGGATGAAAAAGGCAATAAAATAAAGGTTTTGTCTACACAAAAAACCCAACGTTCCGATACTACTTTGGTGAAGTAAATTCAATTTTTTTAACATAGAATTTTGTGCATCTTTGCTACACTATTAAATAACAAAGAGCCTCTATGTCTGTATTAAAAAATAAGTTGAATTTCTTTCTATTAGAGCCCCTTAAAGAATGGAAATCTGATAAATCATTCATTGATAAAATTACTTCTCCCTTAACCCATCGTTTGCTTTTTGTATTGATTTTGTTGGGGTTGTTCGTTGCTATGCCTTTTTTGGCTTTAGACGCAGGAACCTCGGCCGATGAAGTGTTGCATTACAACCAATCGAAAAAAAATTACGACTATTTTGCTACCGATGGAGATAATAAAGAGTGTTTAAAACCAATAGGAGTAGACCCTTTGTATGCTTACGGCCAATCTTTTGACACCGTGAGTTACGCCATTATGAAATGGTGCGGAGTTGAGAAAATATACCATGTGCGTCATTTCTTTATTGCGATTTTAGGATGGATGATAATCCTGTTTTCGGGTTTATTGGCGGCACGAATATCGGGGTATAGAGCTGCAGTGTGGACTGCCTTGCTGGTTTTCTTTACGCCTTCTTTTATTGGTCATGCCTGGAACAACCCAAAAGATATTCCTTTTGCTACGGCTTATATAGCTACTTTCTATTTCTTGGTGCGTTGGCTGCAAGATTATCCTAAAATTAAATGGTTCAATAGCATTGCACTAACTTTATCAATTGCTTTTGCCATCAGTATTAGAATTGGAGGGTTGTTGCTCTTAGCACACACTGGCTTGTTTTTCTTTCTTACATGGTTGATGAATGCAAAAGGCCAACTGTTTGGAAAAGAAAGCATGAACAATTTATTGAAGTATGCTGGGGTGGGAATTCTAATTGCCGGGGCTAGTTTTTTTATTGGAATTAGTATTTGGCCTTTCGCCTTAGAATCGCCTTTTGAAAATCCAAAAAAAGCTTTGGATTTAATGACCAATATCAACATTCGTTTACATCAGTTATTTGATGGTGAAACTTATTGGAGTAACGAATTGCCAACGATATACATTTACAAAATAATGTTTCTTACTATACCAGCGATGGTATTTATTGGTTTCCTGTTTTTCTTGCTCACCATTACTTACAATAAATCAAAGAAATTCTTTTTGTTAATGATGTTTTTTGCTTGCGCTTTTCCATTGGCCTATGTTACCTACAAACATTCGGTGTTGTATGGTGGCTGGAGACACATGCTATTCGTTTTCCCAAGTTTTGCAGTATTGGCTGGTATCGGATTTAGTGTGGTTTTAGATCAGTTTAAAAAATCTAATATTCGTTTGTTGGTTTCAGTGTTGCTTTTGCTTTTATTCATTCATCCGGTGAAGCATACATTAGCCAATCATCCTTATGAATATGTGTATTACAATGAAATTCAAGGTGGAGTAAAAGGAGCTGAAGGTGATTTTGAAACAGATTATTATCAGCACAGTGTGCAAGAAGCTTCTGAATGGTTGGCGAAATATATTGCCGAAAAAGACCATCCTAAAAAAGGCGAACGCAGATTGGTTTGCCACTATACGAAAAAGGAATTGATGGATTACTATTTTCAAAAAGACACCTCCATGGTGACTTTTGTTTACTCTAGATATTACGAACGTTCGATGAAAGATTGGGATTACTGTATTGTGTTTGCAGGATACATTAGTAGCTACGAATTGAAAAGTAAATCATGGCCAAGTAAAGATGCTTTGTATGTTGTTTCGGTAGACGGAGTGCCTATTTGTTCGGTGGAAAAAAGAGGAAGTAAGGAGGATTTTTTAGGCTATAAAGCCTTGCAACAAAATAATTTTGTAGAGGCTAAAACGCACTTAGGTAATTATGTTTCACAATATCCTAATAGAGCTGAAGCACTTTATTTATATGGTATTTCATTGTTTAATACGGGGCAACAGCAAGAGGGAATTAATCAGTTGTATAAATCGTTAGAAGTGTATGATAAATATGAAGTGGCTTATGGTGCTTTAGGAAACATGTATCAGCAATTAGGCAAATTTGATGAAGCGGTTAAAATTTATCACCAATACATAGATGTAAAAGACAATTCTCCCGAAGCTTACTATGGATTAGCGCAAACTTATGTTCGAATGAATAAGTTAGACAATGCTTCGCAAGTATTGATTAATTTATTGAATACAGTAGACGCGAGATATGGCCCTGGTTACGATTTGCTTTACCAAGTGTTAATGAAGCAAGGTAAAATAAATGAAGCCAACCAGGTAATGGCTGCTAGGCAGAAAAACGCAAAATAATTTATTTTTCAATGCAACCCATTTAAAGTTGCTGCATCTGAGTGATATAACTATAAACTCAAATGCAATGAAAAAGAAAATGTTGAAATTTAGAAATCAGTTTTTTATCCTCGGATTGGGGTCAATGCTGATAGTATCATGTACCAAAGAAGATTTAGAAAATGTCTTTGGAGGTAAAAAAGATTGCAACCACATTGACACTGCTTACAACGAAAATAATGGCAATGATGATTGCTTAACTTGCGGCGAAGGTATGGATTCAGTCATTATTTATGATGGAGGTGAAGATTCTATCTATGTTGACCCTAATGACAATTCAGGTAAAGACAGTGTAAATGACGGTGGTTACGAATATTTTGACTCCATTTACAAAAATCCGAATTACGACCCAAATAAAGACGGACTCCTTCTAACTCAATAACTCAATAACTCAATCGCAAAACACCACTCTGTTTTGAGAGTGGTGTTTTTATTTCTACTTTCAACTTTCGAAATTGAACCAAATATTTGTCGGCCGATTTACAAGATATCATCAAAGGATGTGTAAAGAGAGAGTATAAATATCAAAAATTACTGTACGCCAAGTACGCCTCTCTCCTTTATGCAATATGTCTTCGGTATTTAAAAAATACTGATGACGCTAAAGATGCATTGCAAGATTCTTTCATTAAGATTTACGATAAAATAGTAACATTTAACCATGAAGGTTCTTTTGATGGATGGGTAAAACGCTTAACTGTAAACAATTGTTTGATGGTTTTGCGCGAAAAGAAGAAAGCAGTTTTTGTAGATGAGATTTATATACCTATAGAGATGGAGAGAGATGATGAGGAGGAGGGCTACGATATTGATAAACAAACATTGTTCAATATGATTCAGGATTTACCTGATGGGTATAGAACAGTGTTTAACCTATATGTGATC
This sequence comes from Chryseobacterium gleum, assembly GCA_945903925.1. Classification (GTDB taxonomy): domain Bacteria; phylum Bacteroidota; class Bacteroidia; order Flavobacteriales_C; genus JAHEZL01. Next base: position 14,396 of record CAMDPJ010000014.1, on the reverse strand, counting down.
GACGGATTTTCACACAAAGAGATTGCCGAAAAAATGGGCATTCAAGAAGGAACTTCTAAATCGCAATTGGCAAGAGCAAAAAAAATATTGAGAGAAAAAATTACACTTTTACAAAATGAGCAAGAAAAGCAACATAGAAGAGTTGTTTAAAGATTCGATGGACGACTTTAGGGTTGATCCACCAAAGGAAACCAGCAAAAAGATATTGTTAGGTTTGTTTTGGTCGACTATTATATACCACTACAAAGGGGCAATTATGGTTTCTGTTGCTGCTGTTTTAGCTGGTATAGGTGCATTGCTTTATTTTAATCAAACCACAGAAAATACCACCAGTGTAAGTGTTGAGAATAATAGAGTTGAAACCCCTGCATCAAAAAAAGATCATTCGTTGGCAGATGCCAAACAAAATACATACACGGCTAATAAAGAAAGAGTCTATCAAAATGGATTAAATTCTGCTGAATCTAATAATTCTAGTTCTTCGACAAAATCAAAAGAATTGGTTGTTCCAGAAAATAAAAAACAATCGATTTCTAAGGAGATGTTATCAGCTGCTGTTGCTTCAAGTGTGAAAGAAAAATCTTTTTGGAAATCAACAAAAAATATAATTAAAACATTGCCCTTTACTGATAACCAAAGTAAAGGTACAGCTACCTCTGCGCATCAAAAAGAGGAGCTTATTGGCCCTTACGGTTTCATGGGAGAAGAAGGTTCTGAAGAACGCAATGAGTATAATAAGATATTGAAATCTGGAGGGTTTCCAAATTTAGCAGGGCCATCAGAAGAGCCTAATAGAGTTGTTGCAGCTAAAACAGATTCGGCTTTTGTTGCACTTAGCAGCAACAATAACAACAATGATGAGATTGGCCATCAAGAGGTTTTGCCTACAGATACCAAAGTTGATTCAATTGCGAAAAATGATTTGCTGGCAAAATCGATAGCAGATACTTTAAATAGATCAGATTCAGTTGCTGAAAAGAAGAAAAAGCATTTGTCTTACTTTGCTGGTGTTGGTGTTTCGCAAGTTATTTGGAATCAATCTTATAACCATAACGAAATCAATCCAGCCAATCAAGCAACACTTTTAGGTGGATTTATTTACAAGAATTACCGCTTCTCTTCAGGTTTAGGCTACGAGAACCACAGCATCAAACAGTCAAGTGATTTTTGGACGGTGCAAGATTCTACATCTACTTTGCAATCCACTGTTGTGTATGATAGTATAGCCAAAGATTTTGATACCACTGTTGTTGAAGTTATTAATCCTTATTCTTTGAATTACACCCGTGAAGGTTCAACCTACCAAATGAGTTACCTTAATTTGCCCATACAATTGTGTTATGCTTATCGATTCAAGAGAAGCGAGATATCGCTAAAGGTATCTACAACACTTCATTTTTTGGTGGGCACTAACGTTAAAGAACCTATTCAAGAAACCACTGGTAATGTAGATTTACTTATGGCACCTCCAAAAAATATATTGGAACCCGCAAGGTTCTTAATGGATTACAGTCTGCATGTGAATTATGGCTATCATTTCAATGATAAATGGTTGCTTTCAGCAGGAATTTTTACCCGACAAAATTTAATGAATCCACTGAAAGATAGTTCTATTCCAAAAAATAGTGATCCTCAACCAAGGGGGTATGGAGCAGAGCTGCAATTATTCTATAAATTTTAGCAGTGATTTAAGTCAACATTTATTTACGTTTTTGTACTCATTTATTTATATATTCGCTTCCCTTTTTTAAAACGCTTAGGCGCTAAGAGAAAGGCTACAAATTGTAAATGATACAGTCTTTTAAAACTGAAAAAAATGGCAAAATCTAAAATTCTTTACACCATTACCGATGAGGCTCCTATGTTGGCAACCTTTTCATTTCTTCCCATTGTAAAAGCTTTTACCGCTCCGGCTGGCGTAGAAGTAGAGACTAGAGACATCTCTTTAGCCGCTAGAATTATTTCAAATTTATCTGAGTTTTTAAAAGACGACCAAAAGGTAAGTGATGACTTAGCTGAGTTGGGTGCTTTAGCAGTTAAGCCTGAAGCTAACATCATCAAATTACCCAATGTTTCTGCCTCTGTTCCTCAGTTGGTGGCGGCCATTAAAGAATTACAAGACAAAGGTTACGCATTGCCCGATTATCCGCAAGATGCGAAAACCGATGCTGAAAAAGATATCAAAGCTAAATATGCTAAAGTGTTGGGTTCTGCTGTGAACCCTGTATTGCGTGAAGGTAACTCTGATCGTCGTGCACCTAAAGCGGTTAAAAACTACGCGCGTAAAAATCCACACTCTATGGGTGCTTGGTCGGCTAGTTCTACTTCTCATGTAGCAAGTATGTCGCACGGTGATTTCTACGGAAGTGAAAAATCGGTGACTGTTAAAGATGCTACCGATGTAAAAATTGAATTTGTTGCTGCCGATGGTACTGCAACAGTTTTAAAAGCAAGTACTCCATTAAAAGCTGGCGAAATCATTGATACAGCTGTAATGAGTCTTTCTGCTTTGAAAGCATTCATAGCTGCAGAAATTGAAGATGCTAAAGCTAAAAATGTGTTGTTTTCAGTGCATTTGAAAGCTACCATGATGAAGGTTTCCGATCCTATTATGTTCGGCGCTATCGTTGATGTTTACTACAAAGAAGTTTTTGAAAAATATGCTGCCTTGTTCGCTGAACTAGGGGTGAATACTAAAAACGGATTGGGTGATGTATATGCTAAAATAGCCGGACATCCGCAACAAGCTGAAGTGGAAGCTGCTATTCAGGCTGTGTATGCTAAAAGTGCTGCCGTGGCTATGGTGAATTCTGATAAAGGAATTACCAACCTTCACGTTCCTTCTGATGTTATCGTTGATGCTTCTATGCCGGCGATGATTCGTACTTCCGGACAAATGTGGAATGCTGCCGGTAAAGCACAAGATACTAAGGCGGTTATTCCTGATAGATGTTATGCTGGTGTTTACCAAGCGACTATCGATTTCTGCAGAAAAAATGGTGCTTTAGATCCTGTTACTATGGGGTCTGTACCTAACGTTGGATTGATGGCGCAAGCTGCTGAAGAATATGGTTCTCACAACAAAACTTTCCAAATTTCTGGAAAAGGTGTGGTTAAAGTGAGCGATATTTCTGGCGTTCTAATGGAACAAACAGTAGAGAAAAGTGATATCTTTAGAATGTGTCAGACTAAAGACGCTCCAATTCAAGACTGGGTTAAATTGGCAGTAAACAGAGCGAGATTGAGTGCGACGCCTGCTATTTTCTGGTTAGATCCTCAAAGAGCGCACGACGTTCAATTGATTGCTAAAGTAAATACATACTTAAAAAATCATGATACCAGCGGTTTAGATATTAAAATCATGTCGCCAGTAGAAGCTACCAATGCTACTTTGGAAAGAATCGTTAAAGGTTTAGATACTATCTCTGTAACAGGAAATGTATTGCGTGACTACTTAACAGATTTGTTCCCAATTTTAGAAGTGGGAACTTCTGCGAAAATGTTATCTATCGTTCCTTTGATGAATGGTGGTGGATTGTTTGAAACTGGTGCAGGAGGTTCTGCTCCTAAGCACGTTCAACAGTTCTTGGAAGAAGGTTATTTGCGTTGGGATTCACTTGGTGAGTTCTTGGCTTTGGCTGTTTCTTTAGAGCATTTGTCGCAAACTTTCAACAATCCTAAAGCTTTGGTGTTGGCTGAAACTTTAGATGCTGCAACTGGTAAATTTTTAGAAGAAGATAAATCTCCGGCGCGTAAAGTCGGACAAATAGACAACCGTGGATCACATTTCTACTTAGCGTTGTACTGGGCTCAGGCTTTGGCTGAACAAAATAAAGATGCTGAGTTGAAAGCTATCTTTACCAATATTGCTAAAGAATTAACAGATAACGAAGCTAAAATTGTTGCCGAGTTAGTTGGTGCGCAAGGTAAAGCTGTTAACATTGATGGGTATTACAAACCAAATATCGATTTGTTGTCGAAATCAATGAGACCAAGTGCTACTTTAAACAATGCTTTGAAGACTTTAGAGTTGGCATAGTTTCTAAATAAATCCTTTGAAGGGCGTTGGTTAATTAATCAGCGCACTTTTTTTGATTTCTTTTTTAAACCCAGTGCATCGACCCAGTTCGTCATTGCGAGGTACCCCGAAGCAACCTTCTCATGAAATACTATTTAAAACACAATGAGTTTGCTTCGGGGTACCTCGCAATGACGAACTGGGTATGAGAGCGGGATGTAGCCAAACTTTTATTTGACTATAAATTTTACATTTCCTATCTTACACCAACAACATAGTAATACAAAAACAACTACATGAAAAGAATTATACTCTCTTTATCTCTTATTTTTTTATCTGTTTTTGATAGTGTTGCTCAACTTCCTTGCAATGTAATGGTAGGTTACTGGCAAAACTCATGGGGAACAGCCGTTAGAATAAAAGATATTGATGTTAATTACAATGTTATATGTTTAGCATTTTTAGAAGCCGATAAAAATTTGGTTTCAACAGATAATACCATTGCCGATTTAGAATTCACACCCACAAATGTAACTCAAGTAAAGGCTGATATTCCTATAGTGCAAGGCCAAGGAAGAAAAGTACTCATTAGTATAGGAGGAGGAACAGGTTCTTTTAAGTTGAATAGTGTTAATGATAAGAATACATTGGTTTCTAAAGTAAAGACTTTTATTACCGATTACGGAGTGGATGGTATTGATTTAGATTTAGAACAAGGTACTTATGTATCTCAAGCAGGAACAATTTCAAATCCGTCATCACATATTACTTATGTTATTACTGCTTTGCAAGAATTGCTTTCTTGGTATCAAACTACATATAGCAAAAAGATGATATTAACGATGGCTCCAGAAGTTGCTTATACTATTGGTGGTTTTTCTAATTACATGTCTAATACTTATGGTGCTTCATATTTAGCTATTATTGAAGCACTGAATAACGAGATCGATTTGGTGATGGTGCAATTGTACAATGCTTCGGGTGGAAGTTATGGTTTGGACAACACAATTTACTATGAAGGAACCGCCGATTTCATTGTGAGTCAGACAGAAGCCATGATTAAAGGTTTTACTTGTAAAAATAGCAAAGGAGTTTATTCTGGATTAAGTGCCAATCAGGTCTTGGTAGCTCTTCCTGCTGATAACGCTACGGGCGGCTATTGCACTCCTGCCGTAGTTAAATCGGCGGTTGATTATTTGCGTGGAACAGGCTCCAAGCCAGGTTCTTACACTTTGCAAAAAAGTGGCGGCTACAAGGGGTTGCGTGGCTTAATGACTTGGTCGATTAATGAAGACAAGGACAATGCTAATGCTTTTGTAAATAATTTCGCTACCATCTTCACTTCCTGTTTATCTGCCGATGTTCAATCGGTTGCTGCGGCTAAAGGGTTCCAAATATATCCTAATCCGAGTGAGAATATTGTTTTTATTGAGGGTTCTAATTTGAATGGAAAAACAGTTTCCTTTTACAATTCATTAGGCGCTTTGGTAATGCAACAACAAATTACAGATAACAAAATTTCAATTGATATTTCTGGTTTTTCAACCGGATTGTATTTGATAAATGTAGATGGAAAAGTAGAGCGTTTAATAGTGAAATAAGTGAATGTTGAAATTGATAAATCTCAGGTTAGCAGTTTAGAATAGGATATTATTTAGAATCTTTCTAAATTCGCTTTCCCTTGAAAAAAACGCTTTCCATATCGCTCGCTTTTTCTGAAGACTTAATTGAAAAAGGTTTGTTGTCGCTTATTGAAGAGAGTGAATTTCTTAATTTGTTTTCTATTATTCGCGCTCAGGAAGAAGTGGCAGATTTATTCAAGAAAAAAGAAGCGCCAGATGTTTTGCTGATAGATATTTTTTCTTCTGTTTTTACCTTAGATAAAGTATTGGCTTATTCATCTTTTTCAGCTAAAACAAAAGTAGTTCCTCTTACCGATATGCAGAATAAACACAATTTCGATCGTGTTTTCAAATCGGGAATCAATTCCTATTTATTGAAAAGTTCATGTTCGCATGAAATTTTAGAGTGTTTGCAAAAAGACTCTTTTATCGCACAAAATGTACTTGATGTTATTAAGTCAAAAGAGATTGTTTTTTCGGGTGAATTGCCTTATAAAGCAACGTGTGAATCGTTAAATATTTCTGAAAGAGAAATAGAAATCATTAAGTTGATTGCCGAAGGTTGTATCAATAAAGAAATTGCCGACAGGTTGTTTTTAAGCAATCATACCATCAATACCCATCGCAAAAATATCATGCAAAAGTTGGGTATTAACAATACCTCAGGTATTGTTTTGTTTGCGGTGAAAGAGGGGATAGTGAGCGCCAACGATTTTCTTTTTTCTTCTAAATAATTAGGTGGCTAATTTCATAGCCAATCTTTGCAATAGTTTGCTTCTAGTAATAATATTTCCGCAAAAATTAAGCAGCCTTTTACGTTGATTATTTATCTCCTAAAACTTTATCAAGTATTAATGTGAGAATCGTTGTTTAAAATATCGGGTCTTCTTTCTTTAGTTATTTTTTCGGCCATATCCATTCTCCATTCGTCGATTTTAATAGGGTCTCCGCAAAACAATACTTCGGGTACTTTTAATCCTTTAAATTCTGGCGGACGTGTATAAACAGGAGGGGAGAGCAGGTCATCTTGAAATGAATCAGTAAGAGCCGATGTTTCATCACCAATGGCTCCTGGAATAATTCTAATAATGGAATCGGCCAAAACAGCAGCAGCCAATTCACCTCCCGATAAAACATAATCACCAATTGATATTTCTTTGGTAACATATAAATCGCGAATTCGTTGGTCGATGCCTTTATAATGTCCGCAAATCATCATTAGGTTTTTTGATAACGATAGATGGTTGGCTAATTTCTGGTTGTGACGAACACCATCGGGCGTGAGATATATAATATCGTCGTAAGTTCTTTCTTTTTGTAAGGTTTCTATGGCATCGGCAATAGGCTGACAAGTCATTACCATTCCTGCGCCACCACCGGAGGGGTAATCGTCAACATTTTTGTGCTTATCGGTAGAGTGCAATCGAATATCGTGAACATGCACTTCCACAATTTTATTATCCATAGCCCTTTTTAAAATAGAGTGTTGGAATGGACTTTCCAACAAGCGGGGCAGTATGGTTAATATATCGATGCGCATATCGTTTTATTGAGAAGGTAAAAACCCTATATTTGAGCAAAAATAGATATATATATGTCAGATATTAGAAATAACTGGACAAAAGAAGAGATTTTAACGATTTTCAATAAGCCCTTGTTAGAGTTGGTTTACGAGGCGGCAACGATGCATAGAAAATATCACGATCCACGTTCGGTGCAGGTTTCATCATTAATATCAATCAAAACTGGTGGTTGTTCAGAAGATTGTGGCTACTGCCCGCAAGCTGCGAGGTATCATACAGATGTGAAAGCACAAAAAATGATGTCGGTAGATGAAGTAATGAGTCAAGCTAAAAATGCTAAAGATGGTGGAGCATCGCGCATGTGTTTGGGTGCTGCATGGAGAGAAGTGCGCGACAATCGCGATTTCGATAATGTTTTAGAGATGGTTCGCGGTATAAATGAAATGAATATGGAGGTGTGCTGTACTTTAGGCATGGTAACCGAGGAACAAGCGAAAAGATTGGCGGATGCTGGTTTGTATGCTTACAACCATAATATTGATACTTCAGAAGAACATTACGGAGAAGTTATTACAACGCGTACTTATGAAGATAGGTTGAATACGCATCAACATGTGCGTAAAGCTGGAGTAACTTTATGTTCGGGCGGTATCATTGGTTTGGGTGAGAATGAAGCCGATAGAATTGGTATGTTGTACACTTTGGCCAACCAGGAAAAACATCCTGAATCAGTGCCTATCAATGCGTTGGTTCCTGTGGCTGGAACGCCAATGGAAAACAATGAAAGAGTTTCTATTTGGGAAATGGTACGAATGATTGCTACAACAAGATTGGTGATGCCTAAAAGTGTAGTGCGATTATCTGCAGGAAGATTAGAGATGTCGCAAGAAGGGCAGGCCTTTTGTTTCATGGCAGGTGCAGGTTCTATCTTCGCGGGAGATAAATTGTTAACTACGCCCAATCCGGCTCAAAATGAAGATATTGAATTGTTTAAAATATTGGGTTTAAATCCAACTGAACCCTTCTCTAAAGGAGAAAAACCTGAAGTGAAAATGAGCTATAAAGAGAGCACGAAGAAGAAAGAGATGGAAGAGAAGTTAAAGCAGTGGAAAGAAGAAGTAACAGCGACAAAGAAGTAAATGTCGGTAAACAAAAAATTACAAGAAATTTTAAATCAACGGAAAGAGAAAGATTTACTTCGTTCTCTTTCCTTTAATCGCCATTTAATCGATTTTTCATCCAACGATTATCTTGGTTTTGCAAGAGACCAAGAGCACAAGCAACGTGTTTTACAACGGTTTTCTCAACAACAGTTTCATGCAGGTTCAACGGGCTCTCGATTGATTTCGGGCAACAGTGAATTTGCAGAAGAATTAGAGCAAAAAATAGCCCGCTTTCATAAAGCAGAGGCTTCATTGATTTTTAATTCTGGCTATGATGCCAATATTGGCTTCTTCTCCTGCGTTCCTAAAAAAGGAGACACTGTTATTTACGATGAGCTGATACATGCTTCTATTAGAGATGGAATTCGATTGGGCTTGGCCAAGTCTTTTTCCTTTACACACAATGATGTTGAGGATTTAAAGAAGAAAATTTCTAAATCGGAAGGCGATATTTTTGTGGTGGTGGAGTCGGTATATTCAATGGATGGAGATTCTTCTCCATTGGAAGAAATTTGCGAATTGAATGTGAATGTAGTAGTAGACGAGGCTCATTCTGCTGGTGTGTTTGGTGAAAAAGGGGAGGGCTTGGTATGTGCTTTAAGCTTAGAATCGAAAGTTTTTGCACGTGTAATTACTTACGGAAAAGCTTTTGGATCGCACGGTGCAGCAATAATTGGTTCTTATGTTTTACGCGATTATTTAGTGAATTTTGCTCGTTCGTTTATTTATACCACTTACGGTAGTGATTTCAATTTGGTAGCCATTGATGAAGTTTATGAGCGACTTCAGCATTTAAGTGAAAGAATAATAGCAGCAAATAATCTAAAAAAATATTTTTTAGGGAGGATAAATTCAATGCAATTGAGTCCTCATTTTATACCCAGCGAAAGTTTAATTCATTGTTTTTTAGTGAAAGGAAATACTGCGTGTAAAAACTTAGAAAAAGTATTTAAAAATAATGGTATTTCCGTAAAATCAATTCTATCTCCAACAATTCCCGAAGGTCGAGAAAGATTAAGGATTTCCTTGCATTGCCATAATTCTAAATCTCAATTAGATGAATTGCTTGCTGTTTTAAGTAAAAGCATTGTTTTAATCGACTAATTTTTTATTTTAGAAAATTGTTTCAAAAAATTGAAATTATTTTTTTCAGGTGTAACAATTGGAGGTGCTAGTTGTTTCACATTTAAAGAACCAAGGACTATGATGAAATCTTTACTTCGCCAAATCAAAGTTGTATTTTTTGTTTTGTTGCTGTTTGCATCAACTAACATTTTCGCGCAAGCACAACCTTGTCCATTATCTAATAATCAATGGCAATGGCCAACACATACCAATTGGTATTTTGGTGATGCCCAGAAAATTAGATTTGGTGCAGGAGGAAGCTCCGCTCCAGCGATTAGCACAACAACAGGGGCGGGTTCACCATACAAGTCTTATGAATCTTGTGCTTCAGCAAGTGACGAAAGTGGAAACTTGGTTTTTTTTACCAATGGTGTAGATGCTTGGGACGCTGCAGGTAATAAATTAGCAGTGCCTGGCGGAAGATTTTTAACTGGAGCTGAAATCCCTACAGGAGACGCAGGTAGCGCTGTACAAGGGGTTATAATCGTTAAACATCCTCTTGATATTGATAACTACTATATTTTCACAACTGATGATGCTATTGCCGGTCAAGATTGGAATACTTCACTGAATGCAGCGAAAACTCCAGCTACTAATGGTTTTAATTATTATGTTTATAAAAAGAGTACAAATACCATTACAGGTCCAACAAGATTAAAAGATGCAGGTGGTGCAAATTACAGATCAACTGAGCAAGTAGCAGCAACATTCCACTCTAATGGAATTGATGTTTGGATTGTTACTCATGAGTCTACGCCCACTACTGCGCCTAAAAATCAAACAGTTTCTACACGTAATTATTTTGCTTATAAATTAACTTGTTCTGGATTAACCGCTACACCAGTTGTTTCAGCTTTAGGTTTTTATGTTACCGTTGGTTCTGATTGGGCGGGCCATTCTGATAGAAGTAATGAGCGATCTTCTCTACAATTCAATTGGGCTGGTACAAAAGCAGGAGCAACACATCATAGAGGAAATGGAGCCATAAGTAACATTAACGAATGTATTAGCATTATGGATTTCAATAGTACTACAGGTGTTTTGTCGAATTCAGTGCCAATAAATGGCAATACTATAGATGTAAGTAATCCTTATGATTGTGAATTTTCTCCTTCAGGAAATCGTTTGTATGTAACTTTTCTTTCGAGTCCATGGGATGCGCCTCCTATCAATGGTAAAGTTGCTTATTATAATTTGGCGGCGGGAAATTCTTACAACCTAGTTTCAAATATTTCAACCTCTGTTGATGGAGGTATTATCAAATTAGGAGGTGATGGCAGAATGTATGCAGGTTCCTTCGGCACTAACCCATGGGGTTACAAAAATGCAGTTGGTGTAGTTAGCAGTCCCGATGGTGCAGCATCTTTTAATGTTTCTGGCATTGCAACACCTAATGGCACTATGTCATACGGTCTTCCCAACATGTTTATTCCTCCTCGTGATTATCTAAAAATTAGAGATACTTCAGTTACAGAATGTGATTTGCCTTTAGATATGGGGGTAAAATGGAAATGTAAAGGAACAGATGCTGAAGATATTACTTTGAATGGCTGGTCGATTAAGGGAACTCCAGCAGGAGGTTCAATAACCGCTAGTAACGGTGTTTTTAACGCGACTGCACCTGGTGTTTATGAAGTTTATTATACCATCTGTTCAATAAAAGATACTGCCTTAATTACTGTTATTGCTTGTAATTGCCCCGTTGATTTAAAAGTGTCTCAACCTAAGATTTGTATTGGAAATCAAGTTAAATTAGATTCATTGGTGTTGGGCGGACCAGGTGTTTGGTCAATCGATTCTGTGCCAACCTCTACAGGAACAAATCCTACTTTAACTATTTCAGCTGGTGACACATTGTTTACTTCGGTAACAGGAAACAAAATAGGAACTTATAAATTGTTGTTTAAAGATCCTGCAGATGCTTCTTGTAGAGATTCTGTTTACATCGTCGTAAACCCTTTACCTGCTCCCAATATTACTTCATTCGGTCCGCTTTGTAAAGATTCTATCGTTACAACAATGACATTAACTCCGGCGATAGTTGGTGGCGTTGGTCAGTGGGTCATTGATGGTGTTCCTTCTACCAATCAATTTGATCCTACCTTGGGGTCTATATCTTCTGGTCCACATCTTATAGGTTATATGCATACCGATGCTAATGGTTGTATTTTTGGAGATACACTTACAGTGGTGGTTAAAGCGTTGAAAAATGCTACAATTACTCAGGCCGGACCATTTTGCTCTAATGCATCGTCGGTTAATTTAACAGCTGCTACATCAGGTGGTGTTTGGTCGGGAACAGGAATCACTAATCCAGCATCAGGAACTTTTAATCCTAACAATGCGGGAGCAGGTTCTCATGTTATTACTTATGCGTTTCCTGGGTTGTGTAATTCAGCAGATACGATGACCATTGTGGTTAATCCTGCTAAAGATGCTACATTAAGTAAACATGATTCAACTGTTTGTACTACTGATCCTTCTGTTAATATAAGTGTGTTTCCTGCTCAGGCTGGTGGTGTTTGGACTATAATCAGTCCGATAGGTTCGGCAGGTGTAATTACTTCCCCTTTTGTGCCAGGAAATTATGCAGCAGGTGATTATAAAATCGAATATACTCTAGCTAATCCATGCGGTGACAAAGATACTTTAACAATGCATGTTGTTAGCCAGTTTCTCGCTACTATTTCTATAACAGCGGCTCAAGATACTGTTTGTCAGTCATCCTCTGCGTTTAGTATTACAAAGGTAATGGCAGGAGGAACTTGGAAAGCAACTTGTGGTATCTGTATAAATAACAATGGATTGTTTAATCCAGCAACTGCAACTATAGGAAATAATACTGTTACTTATAGTAACGCAAGCAATTGTGGAGATACGCAAACCGTAAATATTTTTGTATTGCCCACCATTACATCTGCAATAACTAAAGATACGGCACTTTGTGTAAATCAAACATTTACGCCTACCAATGCATGGCTACCTGTTGATCCAGCTACTTTAGGTTTTCCTTTGGTAGGTGTTTGGCAGTTTGTTGGTGCAGGTAATCCATTAAGTTTAAATGCTTCAACAGGTGCTTTTGCCGCGGCAATAGCCGGTGCAGGAACATACAAGATTACTTATTCTGTTTCAGCATATCCTTGCTTTATGCCCGACACCATTACTATTCGTGTAGATGCTATGCCTAATCCTTTAGTAACTCCCGTGAGTTCTTTGTGTGCTAATGCGCCAATTAAAGTTTTAGCGGCAAATACAATAGGAGTGTGGACAACCACTGCTCCAGCTGGAACCATCGCAGGAAATAACTTTAACCCAGCTGCTGCTGGCGCTGGAAGTTGGGAAGTAAGAAACACGGTTACCAATGGCAAATGTTCTGCTTGGGACACAATTACTGTTAATGTAAAAACGGTGCCAGTAATAAACTTAACGCCAATACCCGATCAGTGTTTAGGTTCTGCTTTGGTTGATTTAAGACCATACGCCCAACCAGATACAGGTACATGGACTGGTACAGGTGTTACAGGAACAAACTTCAACCCTAATTCAGTAGGTACTAAAACATTAACCTATAGTATTGGTGGGTTGTGCCCGGTTAGCAAAACAATTGATTTAATTGTGCAAACAACTCCAAACCCTGTTATTACTGGTGATCATGTGATTTGTGAGAATGTAGCAACAGGTATACAGTTAACAGCTGATGATGCTGGTGGAGTTTGGGTTGGACAAGGTATGAATAGCGCAACAGGTTTGTTTACCAACACAGGTTTGACACCAGGTTATTATCCTGTAGAATATCAAATGAATAACGTATTGTGTAAAGACACTGCATTCTATACAGTAAGGGTTTTAAAAGTTCCAAAAACAGATTTTGTTGGAGATAAATTAGAGGGTTGTGTTTGGTTGGGAGTTAATTATACCGATATATCTGATAGTGTGCCGGTTGCTTCTATGTGGCAGTTTAATCAAGGTGATGGAATAAGTGAGACTATAGGTTTTATAAATAGTAAAACATACACCACACCAGGCTTGTATGATTCTTATCTTGAAAATACTTATGCCAATGGTTGTAAAAGTGTGGAATTGAAAGAAGATTACATTACAGCTTACGGAATACCTAACGCAGAATTCACGTCTTCTCCTGATTTGATTAGCACTGTAGATCCTGTAGCTAGTTTCTTTGATCAGTCGACTAGTGATGTTGTTGCTTGGTCATGGCAGTTTACCAATAAAGGTGCTCCAACAACCTCAACACTTCAGAATCCTCAAGTTTCGTTTAATTCAACAGAAGATGATACTGTAACAGTTTGGCAGTTTGTCACTACTGCGGGCGGTTGTAGAGATTCAATTTCTCATGATGTTATTATTAGAACCAACACCGTTATTTATGTACCTAATTCTTTTACACCTAATGATGATAATGTAAATGACGGCTTCATACCTAAAGGAATCAATTTTGGCGAGCAAGGTTATGAGTTCATCGTGTTTGATCGTTGGGGAGAAGTTATTTTTAAAACCAATAATGCTACTGAGCCTTGGAATGGAAAGCGAAACAACAACATGCAAGATGCGCAAATAGATGTTTACGTTTGGAAAGTAACTTACGTCGATCACTTCTCGGGAATAAAACAAGACCCGATAGTGGGACATGTTTCACTGATAAGGTAATAAAAAGCCCTCCGTCAGCCGGAGGCCACTGAAAGAGTCCATTAAGGATTAAATGTTAATTAAAAGGAACAGAAATCGAAAAGATTCTGCGTTTGTATTTGTATCTCTATTATCGAAGAAGTTTAGAATGTTTTCGAAATGGTATTCTAGTGAATGCACTAATGTAAGTATCAATCTCTGCCTTGGAGATCAATACTTTTCCATGATAATCGCTAAGCACAAAATAATATTGCTTAAAGAGTGGTGATTTGCAGTTGTCGTTATTTTCCAAAATAAATGT